>NZ_CALRZC010000096.1:0-28484 GCF_943372545.1 Variovorax sp. YR752
AATTCGACCCGGCGCAGATCAGCCTGCGCGAACTGCTCGAGATCTTCTTCGTGGTGCACGACCCCACCACGCTCAACCGCCAGGGCAACGACGTCGGCACGCAGTACCGCAGCGGCATCTACACCTCGAGCGACGCGCAGAAAGAAGTGGCCGACTCGGTGATCCGCGAGATCGAGGCCAGCAAGACCTACAGCGCGCCCGTGGTGACCGAAGTGGCGCCGCTGGCCAACTACTCGACGGCCGAGGCCTACCACCAGGACTACTTTTTGAACCACCCGAACCAGGGCTACTGCGCGTTCGTGGTCGGCCCGAAGGTCGAGAAGTTCCAGAAGACCTTCGCGTCGCGCGTCAAGGCCTGATCCTTCGCTTTTTCTTCACGCCCCTGTGTCCGCCACCCTCCGCCAGACCCCGACCCGCATGACGCGCACCACGCGCGCGCTTGTCGTCGCGCTGGCGTTCGCGCTCTGGTTCGCGGGCACGATGGGGCTGATGCACCGTTCGCTGCACGTGCCGGGCCTGCCAGCTGCTGCAGCAGCGGCGACGGCACAGGCCGAGCACCGGCACGACACCGGCCACACGCTGGCCAGCCTGTTCGGCGTGCACAACGACGCCGACTGCCGCCTGTACGACCAGCTCGCGCACGGCACGGGCGTGCCCGGCGTGCCGCTGGTGGTGCTGCCGATGCTGCTGCCGGCAGCCACCTTTGCTTATCTGCAGGGCGAAGCCATCGCCCGCTGGGTCGCGCTCTTCGACGCGCGCGGCCCGCCTTCCACTCGCTGAATCCCCCGTGTTCCGGTTGCTGCACCCGCCTCGGGCGGGTGAGGGCGGCCGGTCGTTCCCCGATTCAACGAGTGTTCTTTTTTCATGACCCCCCACTTCCGTCGCAACGCCATCGGCGCTGCCGTTCTTTCGCTCGCCTCGGTGGCGAGCCTGGCCCAGACCGCCGACTCCGTCCCTGCCGCCCCTGCCGCTGACACCTCCAGCCTGCGCGAGGTCACCGTCACCGGCAACCCGCTGGGCGCGAGCGACCTGATCGCGCCGACCACCTCGCTGTCGGGCGACCAGTTGCTGCTGCGCTCCGAATCGACGCTCGGCGAAACGCTGAACAACCTGCCCGGCGTGAGCCGCAGCTACTTCGGCCCCAACGCCAGCCGCCCCAGCATCCGCGGGCAGGACGGCGACCGCATCCGCATCCTGCAGAACGGCGGCGGCGCGCCCGACGCCTCGGCACTGAGCTACGACCACGCCGTGCCCGTCGATGCGCTGGTGACCGAGCGCATCGAGGTGCTGCGCGGCCCGTCGGCGCTGCAGTACGGCGGCAGCGCCGTGGGCGGCGTGGTCAACGTGATCGACAACCGCATCCCGACCGAGCCCATCAACGGCTTCGGCGGCCGTGCCGATCTGGGCTACGCCAGCGGCAACAAGGAAAAGAGCGGTGGCGTGCTGCTCGAAGGCGGCAACGACCGCTTCGCCCTGCACGTCGATGCCTTCAATCGCGATTCGAAAGACGTGTCGGTGCCGATCGACCTCGAATGCAGCAAGCCCGGGCGCCCGTCGCTCGCGCGCCGCATCTGCAACTCGCAGAACCAGGCGAACGGCGGCGCGGTCGGCGGCACGCTGTTCTTCAGCCAGGGCTGGATCGGCGCCTCCGCCAGCACCTACCGCAGCAACTACGGCACCGTGGCCGAGGACGAGGTGACCATCGGCATGAAGTCCGACCGCTACGCGCTGGAAGGCGAGTGGCGCCCGGGCGGCTTCATCCGCAGCATCCACGCGAAGGTGAGCCGCACCGACTACCGCCACACCGAGTTCGAGGGTGCCGAAGTCGGCACCACCTTCTCGAACCTGAGCAACGACCTGCGCATCGAGGCGCGGCACGAAAAGATCGGCAACCTCGAGGGCCTCATCGGCTTCAGCCGCGAGACCAACCGCTTCGCCGCCGACGGCGCGGAGGCCTTTGCGCCGCACAGCCGCACGCGCTCCAACGCGCTGTTCCTGCACGAAGAGCTCGGCACCTCGTGGGGCCGCCTGAGCTTCGGTGCGCGCACCGAGAAGGTCACGGTGCGCTCGTTGGGCTACCCCGACGACCTGTCGGTGACGCGCTTCGCCGTCGGCGAGCGCACCTTCAATCCGCACAGCGCGGCGTTCGGCGCGCTGGTCGACCTCACGCCGCAGTGGCAGCTGACCTCGAACCTGGCCTACACCGAGCGCGCACCGAAGGACTACGAACTGCTCGCCAACGGCCCGCACGTGGCGACCGCGGCCTGGGAGATCGGTGATCCGAACCTGGGCAAGGAAAAGTCCACCGGCTTCGACCTGGGCGCGCAGTGGAAGTCGGGCCCGAACACGGCCCGCATGAACGCGTATGTCACGCGCTTTCGCAACTACATCGGCCTGACCGCGTCGGGCCGCACGCTCGACGAGGAAGGCCAGGTCGTCACCGACCCCGAGGCGGTCGACACGCTGGCCGAGTACCGCTACGGCGGCACGCGCGCGCGCTTCACGGGCATCGAGGCCAACGGCAACCTGCGGCTGCTGGGCACCGACGGCTTCGCGCGCATGGCCGACGCGGGCACGCTCGACCTCGAATGGCGCGGCGACATCGTGCGCGCCAAGAACCTCGACACCGGCGAGCCGCTGCCGCGCATCGCGCCGCTGCGCCTGGGCGCCACGCTGGCCTACGGCAACGGGCCGTGGACCGGGCGTGTCGGCTTCGACTACAACGCCGCGCAGCGCCGGGTGCCCGACGTGGGCGCGCGCGAGACGGATGCGTACACGCTGTGGAACGCGTCCATCAGCTACCGCATGAAGGTACAGCGCGCCAACCTCACCTGGTACGCGCGCATGGACAACATCGGGAACAAGCTGGCCTACACGCCGACGTCGATCCTGACGACCACGGTGTTCCCGAAGGCGCCGCTGCCGGGGCGGTCGTTGAAGGTGGGATTGCGCGTCACGTTCTGACGTTCCGACCTTCCGAGCGAGGAGCGCGCGCTATCCTCGCCGGGTGAATTCCTTCGTCATCTCTTCGCTCTTTCCCGTCGTTCTTCTCATCGCCGCCGGCTACCTCGCCGGACGGCGCCGATGGATTGGTGGCAATGCGGTCAAGGACCTGTCGAACCTCATCTTCCTGCTGCTCGCGCCGGCGCTGCTGTTCCGTGCCATGAGCACGGTGCACGTGCAGGAGTTGAGCCTCAAGCCCGTGGCCGCGTACTTCATCGCCTCGGGCCTGCTGTTCGCGGGCACGCTCGCGTGGCGCGGCTTCAACCGCACCGGCGCGGTGCTCGCGCTGGCCAACACCTACAGCAACACCGTGATGATCGGCATCGCGCTGATCGGCCTGGCCTACGGCGAGGCCGGCATGGTGGTGCTGCTCACGCTGATCTCGCTGCATTCGCTCGTGCTCATGACCAGCGCCACCGTGGTGCTCGAGCTGGCCGTCGCGCGCGAGCATGCGATGAGCGGGGCGGAGCGCCGCTCCATGGCGCGCACCGTGCTGGGCGCGCTGCGCAACGCCATCATCCATCCGGTGCCACTGCCCATCATTGCGGGCCTGCTGTTCGCGCAGACGGGGCTCGTGATGCCCGAGGTGATCGACAAGCCGATCCAGCTGCTCGGCCAGGCCTTCGGGCCGGTCGCGCTGGTGATGGTGGGCATCACGCTCGCGCTCACGCCCACCGGGCGCCACTGGCGCGGCGCGTTGGTGCAGGCGCTGGTGAAGAACCTCGTGCACCCGCTGCTGGTGGCCCTCATCGGCTGGCTGCTCGGCGTGCGCGGCATTCCGCTCACCGTGATGGTGGTGGCGGCGGCGCTGCCCATCGGCGCCAACGTGTTCCTGTTCTCGCAGCGCTACCGCAGCGCCGAAGACCTGGTCACGGCCAGCGTGGCCGTGTCGACCGTGCTGGCGCTGGGCACGCTCACGCTCGTGATGGTCTGGGTGCAGTGGTTGCCCTGACGCTCCCCATTTCCTCCGCGCTTTTCGCGAACTTTTGCCCGACTGGGCGACAGCGGTAGCCCTATGCCGTTTGGCAGGGCTGGCCGTTTGGTGGGCTGGCGAGCGGCGTTCGCGCCCCTACATTTGCCGGCTGATGACGATCTACCCGGCGCGCGTTTCGCCCCTTGCCCTTGCAGTGACGGCGGTGGTCGCGACGGTGGTCGCGCTGCACGGCGCGCGCGCCCATGCGGCGGGCGAGGCCAAGCCGTGCCGCACGCCGTGCCTGGCGGTTCCCAAACCGGCTGAGGCACCGCAGGCAAAGGACACAGAGCCCAAGCCTGCTGCGCGGCCAGTGCCGAAGTCGCGACCGCAGATCACCGCCACCGCAGCCCCTGCGCCCGAGGCGCATCGCGAGCCCGCCGAGCGACGCCCCGCGCCATCGAAACGCTGCAGCGAGATCAACATGCGCGCCGCCGTCGGCGAGCCGCTGTCGGACCAGGACATGAATATTTTGAGGAGCCAGTGCTGATGACCACGAAGACGAACACCGCCGTCCCTCCAACCTTGTGGCGCGTGCTGGCGCTGTGTACCGCCGCGCTGCTGGCCGCCGCCTGCGCGCACCGCCCCGCGCCCAGCAGCGCCATGCCCTTCGACCAGGCCGTCACCCAAGCGGTCGACGACCTCATGGTGCAGACCCAGAAGCTGCCGGCCTTCCTGGCCAAGGTGGAGTCGACGCTGACGCAGCGGCGCATCGTGATCGACCCGCTGCTCGAAGGCGCCAGCGGCCAGCAGACCGAGGTGACGCGCGTCGCCGAGCAGCGCATCGTGCAGCGCATGCAGGCGCAGTTCAAGCAGTTCACCGTGACGCCGTTCAACGCCAACGAGATCGGCAACGCGCAGTACGTGCTCAACGGCACGCTGGTGCGCGACAAGGACGCCTCGGGCGCGCCGTACCGGCTGAACCTCGCCATGACCGAGATCAAGAGCGGCATGGTGATCGCGCAGTCGGTGGCGCGCATCAGCGACGCGTCGCTCGACACGCGGCCCACCGCCTTCTTCCGCGACAGTCCGGTCAACGGCAAGGACCGCGGCGTGGAGGGCTACATCCGTACCGCCGAGACGCCGGCCGGGCAGGCCGCCGACGCGCTGTACCTGGAGCGCTTGCCGACCGCGACCGTGCTGCAGGAAGCCACCGCCGCCTACGAGGCCGGCCGCATGAGCGAGGCCTTGAGCCGCTACGAGGCCGCGTCGAAGCGGCCTGATGGGCAGCAACTGCGCATCTACAGCGGCCTGTACCTCACGCAGTCGCAGCTGGGCCGCACGGCCGATGCCGAGCGCACCTTCGGCACGCTGGCGCGGCTGGGGCTCGAGAGCAACAACCTGAGCGTCAAGTTCCTGTTCAAGCCGGGCTCGACCGACTTCCTGGCCGACCCGAAGATCAGCGCGGCCTACCCGATGTGGCTGCGCCAGATCGCGCGCCAGGCGGCGCAGATCGATTCGTGCGTGGTGGTCACGGGCCACACGAGCCGCACAGGCTCGGAGGCGGTCAACGAGCGGCTGTCGCTGCAGCGCGCGACCAGCGTCAAGGCGCGGCTGGTGGGCGAGGCGCCGCCGCTGTCGAAGAAACTGCGCGAAGCCGGCATGGGCTTTCGCGAGAACATCGTCGGCACGGGCGCCGACGATGCGAGTGACGCGCTGGACCGGCGCGTCGAATTCAAGGTCGCTGGTTGCGAGGCCTGACGCGAACTCAGGGGGCCAAGCGTTCGCGCACCCAGTCGGCGCCCTCAAGCCGGTAGCGCAGCCGGTCGTGCAGCCGGCTCTTGCGGCCCTGCCAGAACTCCCAGCGGTCGGGCACCAGGCGGAAGCCGCCCCAGTGTGGCGGACGCGGCGGCGAGAGCAAATGCCTGGCGGCGTACACGGCCGCGTTCTTCACCAGCACGTCGCGTCCGCTGATCACTTCGCTCTGCGGACTGGCCCAGGCGCCGATGCGCGAATCGAGCGGGCGGCTGGCGTAGTAGGCGTCGCTCTCCTCGGCGCTGACCCTTTCGACGCGGCCCTCGATGCGCACCACGCGCTCCAGCTCGACCCAGTGGAATTGCAGCGAGGCATACGGGTTGCCCGACAGCTCGCGCCCTTTGCGGCTGTCGTAGTTGGTGTACCAGACGATGCCGCGCGCGTCGTAGCCCTTGATGAGCACGATGCGGCTGGACGGCCGCAGGTCGCTGCCCACGGTGCACAGCGTCATCGCATTGGGCTCGGGAATCTGCGCGCCGATGGCCTCGGTGAGCCAGCGCTCGAACTGCTGGAGCGGGTCGGCGGCGCTGCGGGTCTCGTCGAGCTCGGCGCGCTCGTAGCTCTTGCGCAGCGCGGCCAGCGCGTCCTTGGAAAGAGGAGAAGTCATGCCGGGATTGTTGCGCACATACTCGGCCCATGACGACGACAGAGGCGAACTCCCCGACCGTGATCGTGCTGGCTTCGGGCCGCGGCGAGCGCTTCATTGCGGCCGGCGGCACGGGCTCGAAGCTGAAGGCGCTGCTCGCGGGCAAGCCGGTGCTCGAACGCACGCTCGACGCGGTGCGCGCCAGCGGCCTGCCGTGGCGGCTGGAAGATGCCGGTCACCCCGGCATGGGCGACTCGATTGCCGCGGCCGTGCGCGCCACGCCCCACGCGGCGGGCTGGCTGATCCTGCCGGGCGACCTGCCGCTGGTGCAACCCGCCACGCTGCGGGCGGTGGCCGCCGCACTCGGTGGGCGGGTGAATGCCGTGCAGCCGCAGTACCGGGGCGAGCGCGGACACCCGGTGGGATTTGCGGCGGGCTGCTGGGCGCAGCTGGCGGCGCTGGAGGGGAACCTGGGCGCATCGTCCGTCCTGCGGGCGATGCGTGCGATCGACTCGGTCGTCGATCTGGCGGTGGACGATGCCGGCGTGGTGACCGACATCGACACGCCCGAGGCCCTGGCGCAGGCCGAGGCGCTCTGGCAGGCGCGCGCGGGCGCCTGAGTACTCACGCTTTTTTCTTAGTTTTGAGCAACGACGGCGCAGAGCACGCGCGGGCCGGCGTTGCCGGCGGGCTGCGTCGTGAAGTCGTCGCGGTCGCGATGCACCACCAGGGCACGGCCACGCACGTTGTTGGCGGCACCGTCCTTTAGCGAGATCGCGTGGTTCTCGACGCTGAAGCGCGCCACGCCGCTGGCATCGGCCACGAGGCTGGGCAGCTCGCCGGCATGGCTGCCGGGCGCGGAGAACTTGCCGTGCGTGCCGCCGGCCGGGTTGAAGTGGCCGCCTGAGGCATTGCCGTTGTTGCCGCAGTCGCCCTTTTCGTGGATGTGGAAACCGTGCTCGCTGCCCGGCGCCAGGCCGCGCACTTCGCCGGACACGCGCACGCCGTGGTCGAGCGCGGTGAGCGTCACCGAGCCGCGCGCGGGGTTGGGCGTGACGGCGGCGGTGGGCGTCAGCTCGACCGTGGTGCTCGGCTTGCCGCCCATGCTGCCGCAGGCGGCGAGCATGGCAGTGGCGAGGAGGGCGGTGCCAGTGGCGAGGAGACGTCGATGGATCATTGGTTTTCCTTGTTGAACGGGGTGGAGGGTTGGGAGGACGCGGTGTCCGAAGACCCCGCAACGTATACCGGAGCCGGGGCGGCCCCGCAATCGGCCGGTGTCTGAAATGGCGGCTCGGCGGCCAGCGCCACCAGCCGCGCCAGCGCCACGTCGTGGATCGCATGGCGCTGCAGCTCAAGGAAAGTTTGGCGCGCGTAGTCGAGCGAGCTGCCGTAGCGGCCCACGGCATTCGCGAAGATGTGGCGGTAGCGCTCGTCGCTGAGCTCGCCCGTGAAGTTGGGGCTGCGCCGCGAGAGCGTGAAGGCCAGCGCGCGCACCGGCCCTTCGGCCGTGCCGCATTGCAGCCACTTGGGGTCGTACACGCCGGTCGGCATCTCGCGTAGCCAGAGGCGCTTCAGCGTTTCGAGCCCCTCGGCGCGGGGCACGCGGAACACCACGCCCCGGCAGCTGCCGCCCGAGAGCAGGCCGAACACCAGCCCCGGCGTCTGCACGCTGCCGCGGTTGACCCGGCTCCACATCTTGAGCGCGCGGTGCCAGCCGTGCACCGAGGCCGCGCGCCGTTCCGCAAAACCGAACTCGGGCCGCCAGATCAGCGAGCCGTAGCCGAACAGCCAGAGATCGTCGCGGCCGCCCCAGTCGGCGATCGCGCGTTCCAGCATCGGCTGCGGGTCGCGAAGCGGACGGGGCATCGGGTCGAGCCCCGGCGGACCGGGGTCCGGCGCGCCGGCTGACACGGGGGTGTCGGAGGGGGCGCCTACAATTTCGTGATCATGGTTCACCGCACCATTATTTACCGACCCCTTTCCTACGGAGATCGCGCTTCCATGAACAACGACGACAGCCAGCAGAATTTCGCCCTCGGCTTCCTGGTGGCATTGATCGCGCTCGTGATCATGTTCGTGATTGGCGTCGCCTTCTGGCACAGGGGCCTGGGCGCTGCGACAGTGCAGGCGAAGCCCGCTGTCGCGGCTTCTGCGGCTGCGCCCGGCGGCGCAGTCTCGGTGACCGAAGTCACCGAGACCGTCACCGTGGTGATCCCCGACGGCGCCAGCATCCGCGTGGTCGGCGGCGTGGTGAACTTCTACTTCGCGACCGGCAGCGCCGACCTCGCACCGGGCGCCGCCGAGGCGCTGGCCCTGGTCATCAAGGGCGTCGAGGGCGGCCGCAAGGCGGTGGTCTCGGGCTTCCACGACACCACCGGCGACGCCGCCGTCAACGAGGAACTCGCCAAGAAGCGCGCACAGATGGTGCGCGAGGTGCTGGCAGGCCTGGGCGTGCCGGCCGAGAAAATCGACCTGCAGAAGCCCGCCGTCACCGCCGGCACGGGCAACAACGCCGAGGCGCGCCGCGTCGAAGTGAAGCTGGTGGACTGAGCGCCCTGCGCATCCAAGCAAAGCCCGGCCTGTCCGGGCTTTTTCATGCGCCTCAGGTGCTGCCGCGCACGACCAGCTCGTAGTCCAGTTCGATGCAACCGGGCTGCGCCAGTGTGCCGCGCATGAGGCCCAGCAGCATCTCGGCGCCGGCCTGGCCGACCTCGCTGCGCGGCGTGCGCATGGTGGTCAGCGGCGGCACCATCTGGTCGCTGCCTGCCAGGTCGTTGAAGCCGGCGATGGCGATGCGCCCGGGCACCGGCACCTGCAGTCGGTTGGCGGCCAGCAGCCCGCCCTGCGCGATGTCGTCGTTGCAGAAGAAGATGGCATCGATGTCCGGCATGCGCTGCAGCATCTCCTCGAACAGGCGTGCGCCCAGCGCGATCGACGAGCGCTCGGGGCTGAGCATTTCCAGCCGCGCGTCGTAAACGCCCGCTTCGCGCAGGCAGCGGCGATAGCCCTCGGCGCGCTGCAGCACGCGCGGATCGAGCTGCGCGCCGCAGAAGGCGATGCGGCGGTGCCCGCGTTCCAGCAGATGGCGCGTGACGGCGGCGCCCGCGTCCACCTGCGAAAAGCCCACGCAGGCCACGCCCGGCGCGGTGCTGGTTTCCATCAGGTGCACGCAGGGCACGCCGCTGTGCGCGATGAGCTGGCGTGCCGTTTCGCTGCGGTCGAAGCCGGTCACGAGCAGGCCTGCGGGGCGGTGGGGCAGGTAGGTGCGCAGCAGCAGTTCTTCTTCGGCGCTGTCGTAGTGCGTCACGCCGATGAAGGGCTGGTAGCCGACGGGAAAGAGCGTGCGGTGCACGGCTTCGAGCAGGTCGACGAACAGGGTGTTGGACAGCATCGGCACCAGCACCAGCACCTGGCTGCTGCGCTGCGACGCCAGGGCGCGGGCGGCCGGGTCGGGCACGTAGCCCAGGCGCTCGGCCGCTTCGCGCACGCGCAGGGTCAGCACCGGGTCGACGCCGCGCTCGCCGCGCAGCGCGCGCGAGACGGTGATCGGGCTGACGGACGCGGCGCGCGCCACGTCGTCGAGGGTGATGCGGCCACTGGAGCGGCGGGTGCGGCGGGGCGCGTCGGTCAAGGGTAAATCCGGAGAAAGGTGAAGCTCATTGTTCTATAGGATAGCGCTATCCATCAAAGGGTTAACAAGTAGTTTGCGACTGCAAATAAGGTGCAGGCCAGCCGTTTTCCCTCTGAGCGACAATTGAAGAGAACCCCGATTGCCCAGGCCCGAGCCTCCGCCCGGGCCTTTTTTGATTCCCAATGGACAGCGCTATCTCAAAATTTCAACCGCAGGCCCTCGTGGTCATGGGTGTGTCCGGATGCGGCAAGTCGAGCGTCGGGGCGGCCTGTGCCGAGGCGCTGGCCTGGACGCTGCACGAGGGCGACGCGTACCACGCACCCGAAAGCGTCGCCAAGATGCGCGCCGGCACGCCGCTCACCGACGACGACCGCGCCGGCTGGCTGGACCGGCTGGCCGACCTGCTGGCGTCCCCGCCCGCAGGCGCCGGCCGGGTGCTGACCTGCTCCGCGCTGCGCAAGCGCTACCGCGACCGCCTGCGCCAGGCGGTGCCGCGCCTGGGCTTCGTGTTCCTGTCGCTGGACTACGAGGAGGCGCTGGCGCGCGTGCAGTCGCGCGCGGGCCATTTCTTCTCGCCGGCACTGGTCGCGAACCAGTTCGCCACGCTCGAATCTCCCGTGGGCGAGCCGGGCGTGCTGGTGCTGGACGCCACGCAACCCATGGCGGACCTGGTGGCCGCCGTCGTCGCCTGGGCCGCCGCACCTGCTTCCGCTTCAACCACAGGGCGCGACACGCCGCCCGGAGACATCGCATGAGCCACTCTCCCCAATCTCCCTCGACACCGCCGGTGCGGCCCAAGCCGGCGCTTCAGCGCCTGGCCGAACTCTTCATGGTCGTGGCGCTGGCCGGCATGGTCATCGCGGTCTTCGTGAACGTCGTGCTGCGCTACGTGTTCGCCACCAGCATCGTGTCGTACGAGGAAATCTCGCGCCTGCTGTTCGTCTGGCTGGTGGCCGTGGGCACCATCGTCGCGGCCTTCGAGGGCAAGCACCTGGGCTTCGACATGCTGACCTCGCGCCTGAAGGGCGGCCCGCGTAAGGGCCTGTTCTGGCTGAGCCAGCTGCTGGTGGCCGGGTGCATGGTGCTGCTGCTGAAGGGCGCGTGGGCGCAGGTGGTGGCCGGCATGGAAAGCTTCAGCACGGTGCTGGGCTATCCGCTGGCGCTCGGCGCCGCGGCCACGCTGGTGCTGGCCGTCGGCCTGCTGGTGGCGCTGGTGTTCGACCTCGTGCGCGGTGAGCCGCCGGCGAGCGCGGGCGGCGTGGGCGACATCGAGTGAGGACGGCACCATGATCGTCACCGCTCTCTTCCTGATCGTGCTCATCGGCGGCATGGTGATCGGCATGCCGATCGCCCACGCGCTGGTGCTGACCGGTGTCGCGCTCATGTGGCACCTGGACTTCTTCGATGCGCAGCTGCTCGCGCAGAACCTGCAGGCCGGCTTCGACAACTTCCCGCTGCTGGCCGTGCCCTTCTTCATCCTGGCCGGCGAGCTGATGAACGCGGGCGGCTTGTCGCGCCGCATCATCGACCTGGCCCGCGCATTCGTCGGGCACATTCCCGGCGGCCTGGGCTTCGTGGCCATCGGCGCCGCCGTGCTGCTGGCGTCGATGAGCGGCTCGGCCATTGCCGACACCGCCGCGCTCGCCACCATCCTGCTGCCGATGATGCGCGAGCAGAAGTACCCGCCGAGCTACAGCGCGGGCCTGCTCGCGTCGGGCGGCATCATCGCGCCGATCATTCCGCCGTCGATGCCCTTCGTGATCTACGGCGTGACGACCAACACGTCGATCAGCAAGCTGTTCCTGGCCGGCGTGTTTCCCGGCCTGATGATGGGCGCGTTCCTGATCGGTGCCTGGTGGTGGATCGCCCGCAAGCACAAGCTGCCCGCCATGGCGCGCGTGGCATGGGGCGCGCGCATGAAGGCGCTGCTGCACAGCTTCTGGGCCATGATGATGCCGGTCATCATCCTGGGCGGCCTCAAGGGCGGCATCTTCACGCCCACCGAAGCCGCCGTGGTGGCCGCGGTGTATGCGCTGATCGTCTCGATGTTCGTGTACCGCGAGATGACCTGGGCCGGCCTGTACGAGGTCTTCCTCGCGGCGGGCAAGACCACCGCCGTGGTGATGTTCCTGTGCGGCGCCGCGACCGTGACCGCCTACATGATCACGCTGGCCGACCTGCCCAACCTGCTGGCCGACAGCTTCGCCGGCGTGATGGGCGACCCGATCGTCTTCATGGCGCTGATGATGGTGTTCCTGCTGGTGGTCGGCACGGCGATGGACCTGACGCCCACCATCCTGATCTTCGGCCCCGTGTGCGCGCCGCTGGCCATGAAGGCCGGCATTGACCCGGTGTACTTCGGCTTCATGTTCATCTACGTGGGCTGCATCGGCCTGATCACGCCGCCCGTGGGCACCGTGCAGAACGTGGTGGCCGGCGTCGGCAGGCTGCGCATGGAAACCGTGATCAAGGGCACCACGCCGTTCCTGCTCATGTACGTGCTGCTGGCCGTGCTGTTCGTGCTGTTCCCTTCGCTCATCACGGCACCGCTGGCCTGGATGCACTGACCCGCCAATCCTTTCCTTTTCTTTTTCCTTTTTCTTCCTCTCGTTCCCCTTTCGATACTCAGGAGACTTCCATGCGCATCCGTTTCGCTCTCGCCGGCCTCGTGGCCGCACTCGCCACCGCCGGCGCCGTCCAGGCGCAGGACTTCAAGCCGCGCATCGTGCGCTTCGGCTACGGCCTGGTCGACAACTCCAACCAGGGCCGTGCGGTCCGCCTGTTTGCCCAGGAAGTCGAGAAGGCGTCGGGCGGCAAGATGAAGATCCGCGGCATCGGCAACGCGGCACTCGGCTCCGACACGCAGATGCAGCAGGCGCTGATCGGCGGTGCGCAGGAAATGATGGTCGGCTCCACCGCCACGCTCGTGGGCATCGTTCCCGAAATGGCCGTGTGGGACACGCCCTTCCTCTTCGCCAACGTGAAGGAAGCCGACGCCGTGCTCGACGGTCCCGTGGGCGAGAAGGTCAAGGCCAAGCTGGAGCCCAAGGGCATGGTCGGCCTGGTCTACTGGGAGAACGGTTTTCGCAACCTCACCAACAGCAAGCGCCCCGTCAACAAGCTCGAAGACATGGGCGACATCAAGCTGCGCGTGATGCAGAACAACGTGTTCCTCGACAGCTTCAAGGCGCTGGGCGCCAACGCCGTGCCGCTGCCGTTCTCGGAGCTGTTCACCGCCCTCGAAACGCGCGCCGTGGACGGCCAGGAGAACCCGTTCAACACCGTGGTGTCGAGCAAGTTCTACGAAGTGCAGAAGTACCTGACGGTGACCAACCACGTCTACAGCCCCTGGATCGTCACGGTCAGCAAGAAGTGGTGGGACACGCTGAGCCCGGCCGAGAAGAAGGTGTTGCAGGACGCCGCCGTGAAGAGCCGCGAGTTCGAGCGCAAGGACACCCGCGAGGAAGCCACCAAGGCGCTGGCCGAACTGCGCACCAAGGGCATGCAGGTGAACGAGCTGCCCGCCACCGAGGCCAACCGCATGCGCGAGAAGCTCACCAGCGTCAACAGCGGCATCGCCAAGTCCGTGGGCCAGGAGACCTGGGACGCGGTCAACGGCGCCGTGGCGCAAGTGCGCGGCAAGTAAGCCCTTTCCCCTCGGACGAAGGCGGTTTCGCACCGCCTTCGTCACTTTCGTGCCGGGTGTGGGGTTTACCATGAAGGCCCCAGCCAGCCGGCGCATTCACAGCCCCAGCAAGCATGCCACTCCACGACACCGTCCAAGCCGTCACCCGACGCATCCGCGAACGCAGTGCCCCCACCCGCACCGCGTACCTCGAGCAGATCGACGCCTACAGGCACCGTGACCGCGGCGCCGACCGCATGGGCTGTGCCAACGTGGCGCACGCCGTGGCCGGCATTTCGGCCAACGACAAGTTCAAGGTGGTGGCCGAGCGCGCGCCCAACATCGGCATCGTCACCGCCTACAACGACATGCTCTCGGCCCACGCGCCGTACCAGGGCTACCCGGACATCATCAAGCACGAGGCCCGCCGCCACGGCGCGACCGCGCAGGTGGCCGGCGGCGTGCCCGCCATGTGCGACGGCGTCACGCAGGGCACGCCCGGCATGGAGCTGAGCCTGTTCAGCCGCGACCTCATCGCCATGAGCACCGCCGTCGCGCTCACGCACGACATGTTCGACAGCGCGCTCATGCTCGGCGTGTGCGACAAGATCGTGCCGGGCCTGCTCATCGGCGCGCTGCACTTCGGCCACCTGCCCACGGTCTTCGTGCCCGCCGGGCCGATGCCCTCGGGCCTGTCGAACACCGCCAAGTCGAAGGTGCGCGAGCAGGCGGCGCAGGGCCTCGTGGGCCGCCAGGGCCTGCTCGATGCCGAGATGGCCGCGTACCACACGGTCGGCACCTGCACCTTCTACGGCACCGCCAACAGCAACCAGATGCTGCTCGAAGCCATGGGCCTGCATGTGCCCGGCACGGCCTTCATCCAGCCCGGCGACGCCATGCGCGAAACGCTCACGCGCGAAGCCGTGCGATCGGTGCTCGGCAAGGCGAGCGACACCGCGTTCAACTGCCCGCCCATCGGCGAGATGGTCGACGAGCGCTGCATCGTCAACGCCATGGTCGCGCTGCTGGCCACGGGTGGCTCCACCAACCACCTGATCCACTGGGTGGCCGTGGCGCGCGCCGCGGGCATCCTCATCGACTGGGACGACTTTTCCCAGCTGTCCGACGTGGTGCCGCTGCTCACGCGCGTGTACCCCAACGGCAGCGCCGACGTGAACGAGTTCCAGGCCTGCGGCGGCCCGGGCTTCGTGATCGGCGAGCTGGTCGAGGCCGGCCTGATGCATGCCGATGTGCTCACGGTGCGCGCCGGCGGCATCCGCGAATTCGCGAACATCCCGTCGCTGGTCGGCGAGAACACGCTGCAGTGGACGCCGGCCGCGCCACTGCAGAAAGAAGCCGTCACGCGCCCGGTATCGAGCCCCTTCAGCGCCACCGGTGGCCTCAAGCTGCTCGGCGGCAACCTGGGGCGCAGCGTGATCAAGGTGTCGTCGGTGCCCGACGACCGCCATGTCATTGAAGCCCCGGCGCGCGTGTTCGACTCGCAGGCCGCGCTGCACAAGGCGTTCACGGCCGGCGAGCTGGAGCGCGACGTGGTCTGCGTGGTGCGCTGGCAGGGCCCGCAGGCCAACGGCATGCCCGAGCTGCACAAGCTCACGCCGCCGCTGTCGGTGCTGCAGGGCAAGGGCTTCCGCGTGGCGCTGGTCACCGACGGCCGCATGAGCGGCGCGTCGGGCAAGATCCCGGCCGCCATCCACGTGTCGCCCGAAGCCGCTGCGGGCGGCCCGCTCGCCAAGGTGCGCGACGGCGACCTGATCCGGCTCGACGCGGTAGCGGGTACGCTTGCCGTGTTGCTGCCTGACGATGAATGGGCCGCACGCGAAACCGCCGTGCAACCCGAAGCGCAGCGCTTCGCCGACGGACGCGGCCTCGGCCGCGAACTGTTCGCCGGCATGCGCCGCAACGCCTTGGCTGCCGAAGAGGGCGCCTGCACCTGGCTGTGAACACCAGCATCGCCCGCAGGCGATGCGCAACGCAATGGAGCTATGACATGACAGACAGACTCACTTCCCTCGACGTGATGCGCGACGCGCCGGTCATTCCGGTCATCGTGCTGACCGACGTGAAGCACGCCGTGCCGCTGGCGCGCGCGCTGGTGGCCGGCGGCATCCGCATGCTCGAGGTCACGCTGCGCACGCCGCAGGCGCTGCAATGCATCGAGGCCATCGCCAAGGAAGTGCCTGAAGCCGTCGCCGGCGCCGGCACCATCCGCAGCGCGGCCGATGCGCAAGCCTCGGCGCTGGCCGGCGCCAAGTTCGGCGTGAGCCCGGGCTACACGCGCTCGGTCGGCAAGGCCTGCCACGACCTCGGCCTGCCGCTGCTGCCCGGCGTGGCCACCGGCAGCGAAATCATGACGGCGCAGGAAGACGGCTACACCCAGCTCAAGTTCTTCCCCGCGCTGCAGGCCGGCGGCTTGCCGATGCTCAAGGCCTGGCAAGGCCCGTTCGGCGATGTCACCTTCTGCCCCACGGGCGGCATCCATGCGGGCAACGCGGCCGAGTTCCTCGCGCTGTCGAACGTGGCCTGCGTGGGCGGTTCGTGGATCGTGCCGACCGACGCCATCCGCGACGGCGACTGGGCCCGCATCGAGCAACTGGCACGCGCCGCGAGCCAGCTGCCGCGTTGATCATGAGCGCCGATTTCGACGCGAGCGACCTCAAGGTCATCGCGTTCGACGTGTTCGGCACGGTGGTCGACTGGCACAGCGGCATTGCGGCCGAGGTCGAGCGCGTGCTGCCCGGCGTGGACGGTGCGGCCTTTGCGCTCGCCTGGCGCGCTGGCTACCAGCCTGTCATGAAGGCCGTGATGGAACGCATCGCGGCCGGCGAGGGCGGCTTCACGCTGCTCGACGAGCTGCACCTGAGCATGCTCGAGCAGGTGCTGCACGACTTCAGCCTGGCCGACCACCTCGACACCGCCGCCAAGCGCGACCTGAGCCGCGCGTGGCACCGCCTGCCGGCCTGGCCCGATGCGGTCGAGGGCCTCACGCGGCTCAAAAAGAAGTTCACGATCTGCACGCTCTCCAACGGCAACATCGGCCTGCTCACCGAGATGGCCAAGCGCGCCGGCCTGCCCTGGGACTGCGTGCTGTCGGCCGAGGTGTTCAAGGCCTACAAGCCCGACCCGCGCACCTACCTCGGCGTGGCGGGCGTGTTCGACGCGACGCCCGGGCAGGTGATGCTGGCCGCGGCGCACCACGACGACCTGGCTGCGGCACGCGTGTGCGGCCTGAAGACGGCGTACATCGAGCGGCCCCACGAGTTCGGCCGCGCCCAGCCGAAGGACGTGTCGCCGCAGCCGGACAACAGCCTGCATGTGCGCGACATCGTCGCGCTGGCCGACCGGCTGGGCTGCTGATCAATCAGTCCGTGATGAGTTTTTCCACCGTGCGCAGGTTGCGCGTGGTGGTGCTCGACTTGTAGCGGGTCTTCGCGAGCAGCTTCGCCACCGGCGTGTCCAGGCTTTCGCCGCGCGGGCACTGCCAGTACAGCACGCCATCGCCGCGCACCAGCTGTTCGACCTTGGCATCGACGGTGCCGGCCTTCTCCACGATCTCGTCGAGCATCGCGGCGTCGGAGCCGAACACGATGTACGGATGGTGCGTGTCGTCGATGCGTTCAAAGGGATAGCTTGCGGCCATGTCGGCCACCTGCTGCTGCGTGCGCAACACGATCCACGCCTCGTAGCCGAAGCACTGGCGGAGCGCTTTCTCGATGCGCGTGCGCAGCGCGGCGGCATCGGGCGCGTCGGTGTCGAACAGCACGTTGCCGCTGGCGAGCACCGTGCGCACCGCGCCGAAGCCGAGTTCGTCGACGAACAGCGCCTTCAGGTCGGCGCTCTTGATCGTGATGCCGTTGACGTTCACGCCGCGCAGCAGGGCGACGTAGCGCGTCAGCGGCGCCTGCTTCTTCTTCGGGCTTGCCATGGCGTTGTTGCTTGCTGCCCGAAACGGCTCAGCGCAGGCCGCCGCCCGACGCGTTCTCGTTGCGCTGGATCAGTTCGATCTTGTAGCCGTCGGGGTCCGTCACGAAGGCGATCACCGTCGTGCCGCCCTTGACCGGACCGGCCTCGCGCGTCACGTTGCCGCCCGAGGCCTTGATCTTGTCGCAGGCCGCGTACGCATCAGGCACGCCGAGCGCGATGTGGCCGTAGGCGGTGCCGAGTTCGTAGCTCTCGGTGCCCCAGTTGTAGGTCAGTTCGATCTCGGCCTGGTCGGGGTTGCCGTTGCCGTAGCCGACGAAGGCCAGGCTGTATTTGTACTCGGGGTTTTCCGACGTGCGCAGCAGCGTCATGCCGAGCACCTGCGTGTAGAAATCGATGGAGCGCTGGAGATTGCCAACGCGCAGCATGGTGTGGAGAAGTCGCATCTCGTGGGTCGTGTCGTTATGGGGGGAAGGGCTATTGTCGCCCTCTGCTCCTGGCGATCAAGCCGCCAGCGTCAACAGGTGCGCCTGGTGCTTCTTCAGAAAATCCATCAGATGCTGCGGGTACTCGGGCACCACCGCCGCGCGCACGCTGGGGCGCGCGGCCAACGCATGGCGCCAGGCATTCACCTTCGGCAGCGCATCGAACAGGTGCGAATCGCTGATCGCGTCGAACACCTCGAAGTAGCGGAACACCGGCGCGAACACCGCGTCGACGAGGCTGAAGGCCTCGCCCGCAAAGTACGGGCCTTGCCCCAGCGCGGCTTCGACGCGCGCGAACTTGGCGGCCAATGCCTCGCGCTTCTGCGCGAACACGGCGGCGTCCTGCGTGGTCTCGTAGCCCCACAGGTCGGCGAGGACGGCCGAGCCGAATTCCATCCATGCGCGATGTTGCGCACGTGCGAGCGGGTCTTCGGGGTGCAGGCGGGCGCCGGGTTGCGTCTCTTCGAGGTACTCGCAGATCACGTTGCTCTCGAACAGCACGGCCTCCGTGCCGCCGGGGCGCTGCACCTTCAGCAGCGGCACCTTGCCGAGCGGCGAGATGTCGAGAAACCACTGGGGCTTGTTCGCGAGATCGATCACGACGCGCTCGAAGGGCACGTTCTTCTCGTGCAGCGCGATCGCGGCGCGTTGCACGTACGGGCACAGCAGGTGGCTGACGAGGGTGAGGGCCTGGGGCATGGAGCTTTCCGTTCTCGAAAAAGTGGGTGGGCAGGATCGCCGCGATTCTTGCGGTCCTGAACAACCTTTTCCCGAAAAGCCCATTCGACAAACGGGCCCCTTGTGCTAGAGCACTCTACGGCGCTGGCGAGGGCGCCGTCTCCAGCCAGTGCGTGATCCGCCCGTTGTGCATCACCCCGATGCGGTCGGCCATCGCATGCGCTTCGGCCTCGTTGTGCGTGACCAGGATGGCGGTCTGCCCGGCCTTCTTCAGGATGCCGCGCACCTCGGCGGTCAGGCGTTCGCGCGTGCCGCCGTCGAGGTTGGAAAACGGCTCGTCCAGCAGCAGCAACGCGGGCGAGGGCGCCAGCGCACGGGCCAGTGCGATGCGCTGCTGCTGGCCGCCCGACAGCTCGTGCGGGTAGCGCTCGCCGGCCTCGGCCAGGCCGACCAGCGCGAGCATCTCGGTCACGCGCGCCTGCTGCGCCGCGCGGCCCAGGCGGCGCAGGCCGAAGGCCACGTTCTTCGCGGCCGACAGATGCGGGAACAGCGCGTACTCCTGGAACATCATGCCCACGCGCCGCTGCTCGGGCGGCAGGTGCTTCTGCGGCGACGACAGCAGCGTGTCGCCGAGGCGGATGGTGCCGGCGCGCACGGGCTCGAAGCCGGCGATGGCGCGCAGCACCGTGGTCTTGCCGCAGCCCGAGGGGCCGAAGAGGCAGGCGATCTCGCCCGCGGCCAGGTCCAGCGAGAAGCCGTCGACCACCGTGTGCGGGCCGCGCGGCGTGTCGTACGCGAGCTGCAGCGAGTCGAGATGAAGCGGAGAACTCATGCGGGGTCCGTGTCGGGAGGCGTCACCGCCGGTGTCGCACCGAGCTGGTTGCGCGCCAGCAGCACCACCGGCAGCAGGCCGGCGACCACGATGGCCAGCGCGGCGATCGCGCCTTCCTCGTAGGTGCCGCGCGCGGCCTCGGCGTAGAGCCAGGTGGCGAGGGTGTCGAAGTTGGCCGGCCGCAGCAGCAGCGTGGCCGGCAGCTCCTTCATGGCGTCGACGAAGACCAGCAGCGCGCCCGCCGCGATGGCGGGCTGCAGCAGCGGAAGGTGCACGCGGCGCAGCGTGCCGCCCGTGGTTTCGCCGAGCAGGCGCGAGGCCTGCTCGATGGCGGGCGGAATGCGCGCCAGCCCGGCCTCGATGCCGCCCACGGGCATCGCAAGAAAGCGGATGGCGCAGGCCACGACCAGCACGATGCCCGCGCCCATCAGCGGCAGGCCCTGCCAGCCCATCGCACCGGCCAGCGCTGCGTCGAAGGCCAGTGCCGGCGTCAGCAGGCCGATGGCGAGCACGGTGCCCGGCACCGCATAGCCCAGCGTGGCTGCGCGCGCCTGCCAGCGTGCGCGGTTGGGGCTGGTGCCCTGGCTGCGCGAGGCCCAGGCCACGACCAGGCCGGCTGCCACGGCGACCACGGTCACGCCGGCTGCGAGCGCCAGCGTGTTGCCGAGGCTGGCCACGAGGCCCTGCGAAATGCCGCCGCCCTGGTGCAGCCGCTTGCCGCTTTCCCAGACCAGGTACAGCGCGGGCGCGACGAAACCGATCAGCACTGGCAGCGCCGCCGTCGCGGTCGCCGCCCAGGCCGCGCCGCCGTGCAGGCGCCGGGGCTGCACCGCACGCATGCGCTGCGCGGAGCCGAAGCGCTGGTGCTGGCGGCCGTTGCGTTCGAGCCAGACCAGCGCCACCACCACGAACAGCATCGCGCAGGCGATCTGTGCGGCGCCGGCCAGGTCGGAGCGCGTGATCCAGGTGGTGTAGACCGCCACCGTGAGCGTGTTCACGCCGAGGAATTCGGAGGCGCCGATGTCGTTGAGCGTCTCGAGCAGTGCCAGGCTCAGGCCGACGGCCAGTGCCGGCCGCGCGAGTGGCAGCGCCACGCGAAAGAAGGCGCCGCGCCGGTTCTCGCCCAGCGTGCGCGCCGCTTCCATCAGGTGCGCCGGCTGCGTCATGAACATCGCGCGCGCCGTCATGTAGACGTACGGGTAGAGCACGAAGCCCAGCACGAAGATCGCGCCCGGCATCGAGCGCAGATCGGGCAGGCGGAACTGGCGCGGGCTGTCGAAGCCCAGCATCCAGCGGATCGCGCCCTGCACGGGGCCGATGGGATGCAGCAGGTCGAGGTAGGCGAAGGCGACGATGTAGGTCGGCATCGCCAGCGGCAGCAGCAGCGCCCAGTTGAGCACGCCGCGGCCGGGGAAATCATGCGCCGTGACCAGCCAGGCGCAGCCGGTGCCGATCACGAGGACGAGGGTGCCGACGCCCGCGAGCAGCAGCGCCGTGTTGAGTGCCGCCTGCGGCAGCACGTGCGCGAACAGCGGCCCCCAGTGGCCGACGCCCGAGCCGAACGCGAGCCAGGCCAGCGTGAGCACCGGCGCCAGCACGCCGAGCGCAATGAGGAACGACGCGCAGCGCCACGCCGGGCCCGCGGCGCGCAGGCCCGGCGGCTGGCGCCGCGACATCAGCATTCAGTCGCCGGCACGGCGTGCCCGGCCATGCAAGGTCACTGGTCGAAGCCGACCTTGTCCACCAGCGCGCTGGCCTGCTTACGGTGCTTGGCAATCTCGGTCAGCGGCAGCGGGTCGACCTTCAGCGCACCGATGGTCTCGCCGATGATCGGGTCGAGGGCCACGCCCTTGCGCACCGGGTATTCGTAGTTGGTGTCGGCGTAGAGCGCCTGGGCCGGTTCCGACACCAGGAATTCGAGCAGCTTGACTGCGTTGGCGCGCTGCGGCGCGTTCTTGGCCACGGCCGCGCCGCTGATGTTCACGTGCGTGCCGCCGCTCTTGGCGTTGGCGAAGGTCGGGCGGATCACCTTGATGGCGTCGCCCCACTTGCGCGCGTCGGTGCCTTCCTTGGCGCTCTTCATCTGGCCGACGTAGTACGAATTGGCCACGCCGATGTCGCAGATGCCGCCGAGGATGTCGCGCGCCACGTCGCGGTCGCCGCCGGTGGCCTTGCGCGCCAGGTTGCCCTTGACGCCGCGCAGCCACTGCTCGGTCTTGGCCTCGCCGTCGTGCGCGATCATCGCGGCCACCAGCGCCGTGTTGTAGGGATGCTGGCCGGCGCGGATGCAGACCTTGCCCTTGTATTTCGGGTTGGCCAGGTCTTCGTAGCGGAAGCTGGTCAGCGGCTGGTTCTTGTCGGCGTACAGCACGCGGGCGCGCAGCGAGAGCGCAAACCACTGGCCGTCGGCGCCGCGCAGGTTGGCCGGAATGGCCGACTCGAGCGCGGCCGATTTCACCGGCTGCGTCACGCCGCCATCGACCAGGTCCATCAGGTTGCCGATGTCCACGGTCATCAGCACGTCGGCCGGCGAGCGCGCGCCTTCGGCCTTCACGCGTTCCAGCAGGCCGTCCTTCACGAACACCGTGTTGACCTTGATCTTGCTCTGCGCGCTGAACGCCGAGATCAGCGGCTGGATCAGCGCCGCCTCGCGCGTCGTGTAGAGCGTGAGCTCGTCAGTGGCGGCGTGGGCGGGCAGGGCGGCAAGGGCGAGCCAGGCGGCGGAAACGCCGAAGAGGGCGTGCGCCACGCGGCCCTGGGAGCCGGAACGGTCGGTCATGAAGGATCCTCCAGGTGCGGTGAGGTGTTCTAGGAAAGGCATCGGCGACGACGGAGCGTGTCGCTGATGCGAACAATTATCACTGACGGGGAGGAGCGGGTTTTCCTTTGGCTTACAGCCTGAGGGCCTACTTGAAACGCCTCAACGCCCCGCCGGCACCTCGAACACCAGGCACGTCGTCGTCGCATGCGCATACAGCGTGCCGTCCGCCCCGACCAGCCGCGCCTCGGCGGTGGCGAGCTGCTTGCCGCAGTGGATCACCTTGCCCTCGGCGCGCACGCGCTGCACCTTGGGCGTGAGACCCTTGACGTAGTTCACGCTGAGTTCGGCGGTGGTGTAGCCGCGACCGGGCGGCATCATGGTGTGGACCGAGCAGCCCAGGGCGGAGTCGAGCATGGTGGCGACCCAGCCGCCGTGGATGGTGCCCAGCGGGTTCAGGTGCTGCGGCAGCGGCGTGCCCTGGAAGATGGCGATGCCGCGGCTGACCGAGACGATCGTGAAGTCCAGCGTCTTGGCGATGGCGGCGTAGGGAATCTCGCCGTTGAGCATCGCGTGCATGACCTCCAGGCCGGTCTTGCCCGCGACCTGCTCGGGGCGCGCGAGGCCGGGGCCGGGGCCGTTGTCGAGGCGCTCGACGATCTGCCGTTCTTCGGCGATCCATGCGTCGAGCAGGTTGATGGGGGTGTCGGTGGAAGCTTGCTGCGTCATGCCTGTGTTCCTGCTGGGGGCTTTGGTGAGAGGGGTTGATTGCATATGCAATAGTTGCACATACAATAATACCCCATGGACACACCGACCCAACCCCGCGGCTGCACCAGCTTCAAGGTGCGACAGCTTTCGCGCCGCCTGTCGCAGCACTACGACGCCGAGGTATCGCACAGCGGCCTGAAGACCACGCAGTACTCGCTGCTGTCGCACCTGGCGCGGCTCGGTCCCTCGCGCCCTGTCGACCTGGCGGGCGAACTCAAGATGACCGCTTCGACCCTGAGCCGCAACCTGCAGCCGCTGATCGCCGCGGGCTTCATCGCGCAGGGTGCAGGCGCCGATGCGCGCAGCCTGCTGGTGCAGCTCACCGAAACGGGCGAGGCCAAGCGCCGCGAAGCGCAGCAACACTGGAAGGCGGCGCAGCAGAAGATCAATGCGCTGCTGGGCGTGGAGCGTGTGCTCGCGCTGCACCAGCTGATCGACGATGCGATGGACCTGCTGGGCGCCGACGACGAGCCTGCCATCGAAGACTGAGCGTCTTTCCACCTCGAGCGATACCGAGACCCCCGACATTTTTCTCACCGCGCGCAGAGGCTGAGCGCGCGAGTCCGTTGCTTGCGTTGCCGTTTTTCCTCCTCCATTCAATTCCAACAGCAGAGGTTCCATGTTCGCCACCCACGTCTCCGCATGGCTGCAACGCCGCGGCATCCACTACGGCTGGATCGTCGCGGCCGTCACCTTCATGACCATGCTCACCATGTCGGCCGCGCTCGGCCTGCCGGGCGCGATGATGAAGCCGCTCGGCGACGAGTTCGGCTGGAGCACCGAGCAGATCTCGTCCGCGCTCGCGCTGCGCTTTGCGCTGTTCGGCCTCATGGGCCCGTTCGCCGCGGTGCTGATGGAGCGCTACGGCCTGCGCGCGGTGATGTGCGCCGGCCTCACGCTGGTCGGCCTGGGCATGGCGCTGGTCACCACGGCCTCGCAGCTGTGGCAGTTGTTCGTGTTGTGGAGCCTGATGCTCGGCCTGGGCACCGGCATGACGGCGCTGGTGCTCGGCGCCGTGGTGGCCAACCGCTGGTTTGTCGCGCGGCGCGGCCTGGTCGTGGGCATGCTCACGGCGAGTGCGGCCACCGGCCAGCTCGCCTTTTTGCCGCTGGCGGCCTGGATGATCGAGCACTGGGGTTGGCGCTCGGCCATCGTGCCGATCGTGGTCGGCAGCGTGGTGATTGCGCTGCTCGCGCTGTGCCTGGTGCGCAACCGGCCGTCGGACATCGGCCTGCAGCCCTACGGTGAAGCGCCCGGCACGCAGCCGGCGCCCGCACCCGCCTTCACGATGAATTTCGCCACGCCGTTCCGCGTGCTGCGCGAAGTGGCGACCAACCGCACCTTCCTGATTTTGGCGGGCACCTTCTTCATCTGCGGCCTGAGCACCAACGGCCTCGTGCAGACGCACTTCATCTCGCTGTGCGGCGACTACGGCATGAGCGCCGTGCCCGCCGCCTCGGTGCTCGCGATGATGGGCGCCTTCGACTTCGTCGGCACCATCCTGTCGGGCTGGCTCTCCGACCGTTATGACAACCGCAAGCTGCTGTTCTGGTACTACGGCCTGCGCGGGCTGTCGCTGTTCTGGCTGCCGCATTCGGAGTTCACGATCTACGGCCTGGGCCTGTTCGCGATGTTCTACGGTCTCGACTGGATCGCCACCGTGCCGCCCACCGTCAAGCTCGCGGGCGCCGCCTTCGGCCCCGCGAAGGTCGGACTGGTGTTCGGCTGGATCTTCGCGGCCCACCAGCTGGGCGCGGCCACCGCGGCCTACGGCGCGGGCTTTGCACGCACGCTGCTGCTGACCTACACGCCCGCGCTGTACACGGCCGGCGCGGCCTGTCTGTTCGCGGCAGTGATCGTGATGGCGATCCGCCGCCCCGCCAAGACCGCTGCCGCACCGGCCGCGGCCACCACCAACGCCGCCGCGCGCGCCTGAACGCCGGAGACCCGCATGACCACCCCGCAAAACAACAGCGACCTCGACCCGCGCACGCGCCGCCTGCTCGAGGCGCCCATCATCCCCACGCTGCTGCGGCTCGCCGCGCCCAATGTGCTCGTGATGCTGGCGCAGGCCTCCGTCGGCCTCATCGAGACCTACTTCGTCGGCAAGCTCGGCACCGATGCACTCGCCGGCATGGCGCTGGTGTTCCCGATCGTCATGCTGATGCAGATGACGTCCAGCGGCGCGATGGGCGGCGGCATCGCCTCGTCGATCGCGCGTGCGCTGGGCGCGCGCCGCCGCGGCGATGCCGATGCGCTGGTCTGGCACGCGGTGGTCATCGCGCTCGGCTTCGGCCTGTGCTTCACGCTGGCGCTGCTGCTGGGCGGGCGCTGGCTCTACGGCGTGATGGGCGGCACCGGCGCCGCGCTGGAAGCCGCGCTCACGTACTCGAACTGGGTGTTCGCGGGCGCGGTGCTGGTGTGGCTCTTCAACTCGCTTTCGGCGATCATCCGCGGCACCGGCAACATGGCGGTGCCGGCCAATGTGACGGTGGTGGGCGTGGTGTTCCTCATTCCGGCGTCGCCGCTGCTGATCTTCGGCATCGGGCCGTGGGGCGGCATGGGCATCGCGGGCGGGGCGCTGGCGCTGCTGCTGTACTACCTGCTGGGCTCGCTCGCGCTCATCGCCTACCTGCGCTCGCCGCGCAGCCTGCTGCGGCCCACGCTGGCCGCGTTCCAGATGCGCTGGCCGCTGTTCCGCGACATCCTGCGCATCGGCCTGATCGGCACGGTGTCGACCGTCGCGACCAACCTGTCGATCGGCATCGCCACCGCGCTCACCGGCCATTTCGGCTCGGGCGCACTGGCTGGCTACGGCACCGCATCGCGGCTCGAATACCTGCTGGTGCCGCTGGTGTTCGGCCTGGGCGCGCCGCTGGTCGCGATGGTCGGCACCTGCATGGGCGCGGGGCTGCGTGAACGCGCGCTGCGTGCCACCTGGGCCGGCGCGGCGCTGGCCTTCGGCATGGCCGAGCTCATCGGGCTGGCGGCCGCGCTGTTCCCGCGCCCGTGGCTGATGCTGTTCGGCAATGACCCCGTGATGCTCGAGACCGGCGCACACTACCTGCGCGTGGTGGGGCCTCTCTATGGTTTCTTCGGTGTCGGGCTGGTGCTGTACTTCGCCTCGCAGGGCGCGGGCCGGCTGCTGTGGCCGGTGATCGGCAACATCGCGCGGCTCGCCGTGGCGGGCACCGGCGGCTGGCTGGCGCTGCGCTGGGGCGGCGGGCTCA
Source organism: Variovorax sp. YR752 (assembly GCF_943372545.1). Classification (NCBI taxonomy): domain Bacteria; kingdom Pseudomonadati; phylum Pseudomonadota; class Betaproteobacteria; order Burkholderiales; family Comamonadaceae; genus Variovorax; species Variovorax sp. YR752. The sequence goes on from NZ_CALRZC010000096.1 coordinate 26,264, forward strand.
CCGGCGTGTTCGCGGCGCAGGGCGTGGCGCTGGTGGTGTACGGCATCGTCATCGCTTCGGCCATCGCAGGCGGCGCGTGGTTCGGGCGCGTCGGCTGGCCGCGCACGACGCAGGGTTTGCTGCGCCGCGTGGCGCAGGCCTGAAGCGCTCCGGTTTTCTTTTCAACGAAAGGCTCGTCATGCAGATCAAGGATTCCGTTGTCTTCATCACCGGTGCCAACCGGGGGCTCGGCCTGGCATTCGCCAAGGCGGCACTCGCAGCCGGTGCGCGCAAGGTCTACGGGGCCGCGCGCGACCCGAAGAGCATCACGCTGGCGGGCGTCGTGCCCGTGGCGCTCGACGTGACGCAGCCCGCGCAGATCGAGGCCGCCGTGCGTGCCTGCGGCGACGTGACGCTGCTGGTCAACAACGCGGGCATCTCGCGCGGATCGAGCTTCCTGGGTTCGCCCGACGCGGTGGCCGCGGCGCGCGCCGAGTTCGAGACCAACTTCTTCGGCCCCTGGGCGCTCACGCAGGCCTTTGCGCCGGTGCTCGCGTCGAACGGCGGTGGTGCGGTCCTCAACGTGCTGTCGGCGCTGGCCTGGACGACGTTCCCCGGCGTCGCGACCTACAGCGCGACCAAGTCGGCAGCCTGGTCGCTGAGCAACGGCTTGCGCAACGAGCTGGCGGGGCAGGGAACGCAGGTCACGAGCCTGCATGTGGCGCTCATGGACACCGACATGGCGGCGCGCATGCCCGGCCCCAAGACCTCCCCCGACGACGCGGCGCGTCAGGCGCTGGCGGGCGTGGAAGCGGGCCTGCCCGAGGTGCTGGCCGACGAGGTCACGCGCCAGCTCAAGCAGAGCCTGTCGACCGAGCGGCCCGCGTATGCGAGCCCGCCGGTCTGACGTGCATCAATAGCGGTAGGGGTTGTTCGGGCGGCGGTCGTAACGGTTGGGCACGCCGTCGCCGTCGTAGTCCCGGCGGCCATGGCGGCGGTCGTCCCAGCCGCGACGGCCGTGGTCGTAATAGCCGTGGCGACGCGGACCGTCGTAGTGACCCGGGTGGTAGTGGCGCGGGGGCGGCGGCGGTGCGTAGTAGCGGGGGTGGTGCGGCGGCGGGGCCGGCGTCACATACACCTGGGCCTGGATGAACGGGCCGCCGGCCTGGGCATGGGCGGGTGCGGTGAGGGCGGCCAGCGAGAGCAGGGCGGCGGCACCGAAGGCGAATGTCAGCTTTTTCATGGCGACTCCTGAGGAGTGGTTGCGATGCCTCATCGTCGCGCCATTGTGTGAAGTTCTTGTAAGCCGGAAGCGAAATCGCATGAAGAGCTGTAAGCCGCTGCGCTCACACTTTTTTCAGCGTTGCGGCGCCGGCAGCATGCGCCGCAGCGCTTCGAAGAACAGGTCGGACTGTTCCCGCTCGCCCTGGATCTGCGCCGCCACGTGCGCGGCCAGCTTCGCATTGACGGGCACCAGCGGGCGCCCGGTCGATTGCGCGATCACCTGGTGCAGGCAGGCGCGCTCCAGGTAGTACAGGTCGTCGTACGCGTGCGCGATGGTGCCGCCCGCCACGATCACGCCGTGGTTCGCGAGAAAGGCCACGTCCTTGCCCGCCATGGCGCGCGCGATGCGTTCGCCTTCGGCGTCGTCGAGCGCCAGACCGTTGTACTCGGCGTCGATGGCGATGCGGTTCATGTAGCGCATCGCGTTCTGGCTGGCGGTCGGGTCGAGTGCGCGGTCGACCGTGAGCGTCAACGCCGTCGCGTAGGGCATGTGGCAATGCAGCACCACGGCGTGGCCCGTGAGCCGATGCACTGCGCCGTGGATGAAGAGCGCCGTGGGCTCCACGCGGTGACGACCCGCGAGCACTTCGCCGTGCACGTCGATCAGCACGATGTCGTCGGGGCCGATCTCGCTCCAGTGCAGCCCGCGTGGGTTGATGAGGTAGCGGTCCTGCGCGCCCGGCAGCAACACGCTGAAATGGTTGCACACACCTTCGGAGAGCCCGTGATGGGCGGCCGCGCGCAAGGCGAGCGCGAGGTCTTCGCGCAACCGGCGCACGGCGGGGCTGGCGTATTCGGAATCGGCGGACATCGCGGGGGTCTCCTTCTTTCTTGTGGCGGGTGAATCGTTCGTATCGGATCAGGCGCGGATCAGGCCGGCCCAGGCCGCCACGAAGCGCTGCGCGTCTTCGCGCACGGCGGCGGCGGCCTTGCCGGGTTTGTAGAGCGACGAGCCGAT
>NZ_CALRZC010000097.1:0-28065 GCF_943372545.1 Variovorax sp. YR752
CTGCCGGCCGAGGAACTGAAGATCGACCGCAGCTTCATCCAGGACCTGGAGCACAGCCCCGACGCCCGTGCGGTGGTCGACGCGGTGCTCAAGCTGGCCCATGCGCTGGGCCTGAAGGTGGTCGCCGAGGGCGTGGAGAACCCGCGCCAGCACCAGATCCTGGCCGAGATGGGCTGCGACGAACTGCAGGGCTACCTGTTCGCCAAGCCGATGTCGGCCCGTGCGCTGCTGCTGTGGGCGATCGGCGACCGTGGCGAGGCCTCGGTGTTCCGCAACTCGCTGTTCGGCGAGACGCGCCAGACCACGCTGGTCGCGGCGCAGTCGATGGCGTCGTCCGGTGGCCTGGGCGCACCGCCGGGCCAGCCGCCGGTGGCCGACCGGCCGGTGACGGCCGCCTGAGCTGCTTCAGCGCGTCGCGCGTCGGCGCACGCACTCGAGGTAGCGCTCGCCGTCGGGTGGCAGCCCGCTCCTCTGCGAGGCCCAGATCATCTCGCCCAGGCACTCCATCACCTCGTGCTGCGCCTCGTGTGCCGAGCCGCGCTTCGCGGCCAGCAGTTCGAACGCCTGCTTGATGCCGCGCGGCTGATCGATCGAGACCTGCTCGGTGATCGTCAGGTGCATGGACAGGTGCAGGAACGGGTTGGTCCGGCCGCCCTCGACCTCGTAGACCGCGGCCAGCGCCGCGTCGAGGTCGTCGAGCTCGGCGTGGTACTCCGGGTGCTCGGCGATCCAGTGGGCGGCGAGTGTCTCCATCGGCGTCAGCGGCATGCCGTCGCGGGCCTTGCGGTGCGTCTCGCAGAAGAAGCGCCGCACGTCGTTCTGGGAAGGGGCAAACATCGCAGAATTGTCGCCCTATGACGGCCTGGAGTGTTTGGAATGAATGGCCGCTGATCCACGACGCGGCGTTCTATGCCGTGGCCGTGCCGGCGGTGCTGATGATGGGCTTGTCCAAGAGCGGCTTCCTCGGCGGCTTCGGCTCGCTGGCGGTGCCGCTGATGGCGCTGGCGATTCCGGTGCCGCAGGCCGCGGCAATCATGCTGCCGCTGCTGCTGGTGATGGATGCCACCGGCCTGCAGCAGCTCTGGCGCCACTGCGACCGCGCGCTGCTGCGCCTGATGCTGCCCGCCGGCTTGCTCGGCACCGTGGTCGGCACGCTGCTGTTCGGCGTGCTGAGCACGAAGACGGTGGCCGCGGTGGTGGGCGCGCTGACGCTGCTGTTCCTCGCCCAGCGGCTGCTGTTCCCGCCGCGTGCCGACCACCCGCCGCCGCCGAAGCCGCTGGGCTTCGTGCTCGGCATCGCCTCGGGCTTCACCAGCTTCGTCGCCCACGCCGGCAGCCCGCCGTGGAACGCCTACGTGCTGCCGCTGCGGCTGAACCCGATGACCTACGCGGCGACGTCGGCCGTGTTCTTCGCTGCGGTCAACCTCTCGAAGTGGATCCCCTATGCCTGGCTGGGCCTGATCGACGTGCGCAACATGGCGACCTCGCTGGTGCTGATGCCGTTGGCGCCGATCGGCGTCTGGCTGGGCGTGTGGGCGACGAAGCGCATCGACGCCGGCTGGTTCTACCGGCTCGCCTATGCCGGCATGTTCCTCACCGGAGCCAAGCTGCTCTGGGACGGGCTGCGGTGACGGGCGCTACTTGGCCGCCTTCTCGACGTAGCGCTCGAAGCCGACCGCCTCCATGCGGTAGCCGCTGGCGCCCATGAAGGTGTCGGAGCGCAGCGTCTTCAGCGTGCCGTCGACCCACACCGCGTCCATCGACTTGAGGCCCTTGGCCGGCTCCTTCGGCTTGACGTGGATGATCTGGTTCGACGGCGGCGGCGGCGTGTGGATGCAGGCGCCGAAGTAGGGCACCAGCAGGAACTCGGTCATGCCGTTCTTGCCCTCTTCCAGCGGCACCACGTAGCCGGGGATGCGGATGTTCCTGCCGTCCATCTTGTTGTTGATCGGCGCGTTGTCCCACACTTCGCGCATCTTCTTCAGCGCCTCGGCGGCGCGCGGGTCGGCGTCGTTGAGCAGGCCGAAATTCATGTCCTTGAACTGCTTCAACGGGTCCCAGTCGCCGGGCACCAGTTCGTCCCAGCTGATGTCGGCGTAGCCGGCGCGGGCGGGCGGCGGCTTGATCGGGCTCTTGTCCTGCGCCGGCGCGGCCAGCGGCAACGCCAGGGCCATCGCGGCCAGCAGCGAGATCATGATTCGGGTCATGCGACTTCCTCGGTTCAACTGCGCGGCGCCAGCCCGTCGGCCAGCGACATCCGGTAGGCACGCCAGCCCGGCACCAGGCTGGCGGCGATGCCGGCCCCCAGCACCGCGCCGAGCATCTGCCATTGCGAGGCGCTCGGCGCCGAAAGGTTCAGTGTGATGCCGTAATGTGACTGCACCCACGGGCCGGCCAGCGCGATGGACGTCCAGCAGGCGATCACGCCCAGCGCCACGCCGGCCAGCGTGACCAGCAGGCCCTCGGCGGCGAGCAGCAGCAGCACGTGGCGCGGGCCGGCGCCGACGGCGCGCAGCACGGCCAGCTCGCGCCGGCGTTCGTTCAGCCCGGCCAGCACGGTGGCCACCAGCCCGGCCAGGCTGACCAGCGCCACCAGGCCCGACAGCGCCAGCAGCAGCGTCTCGCCGACGCCGACCACGTTCCACAGTTCGTCGAGCGCGACGCCGGGCAGCACCGCCATCAGCGGCTCGCCCTCGTAGCCGTTGACGAAGCGCTGCACGTTGAACACCGCGGCACGGCCCTTCAGTCCGACCAGTGCGGCGGTGACCTGCTTCGGTTCCAGGTCGAACTTGCGCGCCTGCTCGGCGGGAATCGACAGGCCTTTCATCGGCACGCCGGCCGACCAGTCGAGGTGGATCGCTTCCAGCGCCTGCAGGCTGATGTGCACGGTGCGGTCCACCGGCGTGCCGGTGGGTGCGAGGATGCCGACCACGCTGAAGGGCTTGTCGGCATGCTCGCTGCCGGGCAGCGTGCCGGCGCCGTGGGCGAGCACGAGGCGCTCGCCGAGCCGGTAGTGCAGGCGCTGCGCGACCTCGGCGCCGAGCACCGCGCCGTACAGGCCGTCGAGATCGCCGCTGAAGGGCACTCCGTGCGCGAACTGCAGCGGCTGCCGGTCGCCGTAGTGGAAGCGCTGGAAGTAGTCCTTCGTCGTGCCGAGCACCGGGAAGCCGCGGTGCGAGTCGCCCAGCGACAGCGGAACGACCCAGGCCACGGCGCGGTGCGACTCGATCGCCCGCAGGCTGTCGATGCGGATGTTGTTGGTCGCGCCGCCGAGGCGGAACACCGCGTACAGCATCAGCTGGACCGGGCCGGTGCGCGCGCCGACCACGAGGTCGGTGCCGCTGACGGCCTGCGAGAAGTTGTCGCGCACGTCCAGGCGCACCCGCTCGAAGGCGAGCAGCAGCAGCGTGGCCAGCGCGATCGACAGCGCGACCAGCGCCAGCGTGCCGCGGCGGTTCCAGCCACTGGCGGCGGCGAGCTTGAGCAGCGCAGTCATGGCTCCACCGCGCTGGTGGCACGGTTCAGTTCGGGCAGCGAGACCGCACGGTCGAAGCGCGCGGCCAGCCGCTCGTCGTGGCTGACGAACACCAGCGTGCTGCCGCTGTCGCGGCACTCGCGCAGCAGCAGGTCCATGAAACCGTCGCGCAATGCAGCGTCGAGCGCCGAGGTCGGCTCGTCGGCGATCACCACCTCGGGCGCGCCGATCAGCGCGCGCGCCGCGGCCACCCGCTGCTGCTGGCCGACCGAGAGTTCGCGCGCCTCGCGGGCCCACGCCTCGGCCGGGATGCCGACGTGCTGCAGCAGCGAGCGTGCCTGCGCCGCCGGCGAGCCGCTGCGCTGCGCCGCACGCTGTGCGCGCACGCGCGAGAAGCGGCAGCCGAGCAGCACGTTGTCGAGCACGCTCAGCCAGGGCAGCAGGTTGAACTGCTGGAACAGGTAGCCGACGTGGTCGGCGCGCCAGGCATCGCGCGCGCTGCCCGACATCGCCGCCCAGGAGCGGCCGGCCAGCGTCAGCGTGCCCTCGCGCGCGATCAGCACGCCGGCCAGCAGCGACAGCAGCGTGCTCTTGCCGCAGCCGCTCGGGCCGTGCAGGAACAGCGTCTGGCCGGCAACGACATCGAGCGCGTCGATGGCGATGCAGTCGCGCGAGGCGCGCGGCCAGGCGAAGCGGACACCGCGCAGCTCGAGCATGTCAGCGTGAGAGATCGATGCGTTGCGCGGGGCGCTTCAACACCAGCTTGCGCTGGCCCTTGGCCGTCGCTGTCTGCACGTCCAGGCGACCCATGCGCGGGAAGGCCTTGAACAGGCCGACTTCGATGAAGGCCGGCGCCGACTGGCAGGTGAACGTGTACTCGGCCTCCAGGTCGCCGTGGCCGTCGTCCTTTGCCGGCGCCGCCGCGGGGCCGAGCTTCAGCGCCGCGGACAGCAGTTCGACCGAGGCGACGCGGCATTGCGCCGCCGGGTCGATGACGAACAGCGTGCCGGCAGCGCGCAGCGTCGCGATGGCCTGCTCAGCCGCACGCCGCTGCGCATCCGTGCGCGGGGCGCGTTCGAAGCCGAGCAGCCCGTCCAGCGGCGTGTCCAGCGAGAGGGTCAGGCCGGTGGCCTCGACCGCGACATCGAGCGTGGCGGCGCCGTGCACATGGGGCTTGCCGGCCCAGGCGGGCAGGGCGCTGACGATGGCCAGCGCGAGCAGGACTCTCTTCATCTTGGGGATCCCTGGATGGATGGGCTGTTCAGCGTGTCGCGGCCGCCTGCAACGCGGCGGCAATGACCTTCACGTTGTGCTCGTACAGCCGCAGGTAGCTGTCGGCGCCGGCGCCGGGCGGCGACAGCGCGTCGGAGTACAGCGTGCCGCCGACCTGCGCGCCGGTCTCCTGCGCGATGCGTTCGATGCTGCGCCGGTCGGTGATGTTCTCGACGAACAGCGCCCTCGCCTGGTGCTGCCGCACCTGCCGGATCACCGCGGCCACGCCGGCGGCGGAGGCCTCGCTGTCGGTGTTCCACGAGCGCGGCGAGATGAAGGTGATGCCGTAGGCCTCGCCGAGGTAGCCGAAGGCGTCGTGCGTGCTGACCACGCGGCGCTGCTCGGGCGGGATGGCGGCGAAGGCGGTGCGCGCGCTGGCGTCGAGCGCGGCCAGGCGCTGCCGGTAGGCGGCGGCGCGGGCATCGATGGCAGCGGCATGGGCGGGTGCGGCGGCGACCAGCGCAGCGCGGATGTTCTCGACGTAGCGCTGCGCGTGCGCGAGGCTCTGCCAGGCGTGCGGATCGACACCGCGGCCGGCGCGCCGCGGTTCGATGCCGCGTGTCGCCTCGACCACCGTGCCGCGGTAGCCGGAGCTGCGCACCAGCCGCTCGATCCAGCCCTCGAAGTGCAGGCCGTTGACGATCACCAGGTCGGCGCGTGCGAGCCGCTGCGCGTCGGCCGGCGTCGGCTCGAAGACATGGGCGTCGGCATTGGCGCCGACCAGGCTGTGGACCTGCGCCGCGTCGCCGGCGACCTCGCGCGCCATGTCGGCCAGGATGGAGAAGCTGGCGACGACCTGCAGCGGCCGCGCCGGTTGCGCGTGCGCCGGGAGGCTGAGCCACAAGGCAGCGAGGAGAAGCAGGAGACGGTGCATGGTTCAGGCAATGCGGTGGGCGCGCAGCGCCGCATGCCGCGCGCGCAGGCTGTCGTGGCGGCCGAGCGCCAGCGAGACGAGGTAGCCGACGCCGGCCAGCAGCACGATCGCCGGGCCGGAGGGCAACTGCAGGTGGTAGCTCAGCAGCAGCCCGCCGACCGCGCTGACCAGCGCGATGCCGGTGGCCACCGCCGCCAGGCTCCACACCTCGTGGGCCCAGAAGCGCGCCGCGGTGGCCGGCAGCATCATCAGCCCGACGGCCATCAGCGTGCCGAGCGCCTGGAAGCCGGCGACGAGGTTGAGCACGACCAGCGTCAGGAAGAGGAAGTGCAGTGCCCGGTCGTGGCCGCCGACCGAACGCAGGAAGCCCGGGTCGACGCTGGCCGCCAGCAGCGGCCGGTAGGCGGCGGCGACGGCCAGCAGCGTGACGCTGGCGACGCCGGCGACGCTGACCAGCGCCACGTCGTCCACCGCCAGGATGCTGCCGAACAGCACGTGCATCAGGTCGACCGGGCTGCCGTGCGTCGAGACGATCAGCACGCCGATGGCCAGCGCGATCAGGTAGAAGGCGGCGAAGCTGGCGTCTTCGCGCTGCGTGGTGACCTGTGCCACCCAGCCGGCCAGCACCGCCACCAGCAGTGCAGCGGCCAGGCCGCCGGCACCCATCGCCGGCAGCGAGAAGCCGGCCAGCGCGAAGCCGATTGCGGCGCCGGGCAGCACGGCATGGGCCATCGCGTCGCCCATCAGGCTCATGCGGCGCAACACCAGCAGCGTGCCCATCGGCGCGCTGCCCAGCGCCAGCGCCGTGCAGGCGACCAGCGCGCGGCGCATGAAGCCGAACTCGGCGAAGGGCAGGATGAACAGCTCGTACAAACCCATGTTCAGGCCCGCTCGCACACCGGCGCCGCTTCGTCCCAGCGCTCGGCCATCTGGCGGGCGCGGAACAGGTTTTCGGCGCGCAGCACCTGCGCCGTCGGCCCCCAGGCCACCGGCTCGCGGGCGAGCAGCAGGGACTGCGGGAAGTTCTCGCGCACCAGCTCCATGTCGTGCAGCACCGCGACCACGGTGCGCGCTTCGCCGTGCCAGCGCCGCACCACCGCCAGCAGGTCCGCGCTGGTGCGTGCGTCGATGCCGTTGAAGGGTTCGTCGAGCAGGATCAGCTGCGCGTCCTGCAGCAGCACGCGCGCGAACAGCACCCGCTGGAACTGGCCGACCGACAGTTCGCCGATGCGCCGGCGCTCGAAGCCGGCGAGGCCGACCGACGCGAGTGCCTCGCGCGCGGCATCGCGCAGCGGCCGCTCGATCGCGCCGAGCGCACCGCGGCGCGGCCAGTGGCCGAGCGACACCAGGTCGAGCACACCGAGCGGGAAGCTGCGGTCGATCTGCGACTGCTGCGGCAGGTAGGCGATGCGGCCGGCGAGCTCGGGCGCGATCTCGATGCGGCCGGCGCTGACCGGCAGGCGGCCGGCTAGCGCGTCGAGCAGGCTGCTCTTGCCGGCACCGTTCGGGCCGATCACGGCGGTCAGCGAACCGAGCGCCATCTCGCCGCTGAGGTGGTGCACCGCCGGGTGGCGCTGGTGCGTCACCGTCAGGTCGACGAGGCGGACGGCGCTGGCGCTCATATCGTCGTCAGATCGGACAGGGCCCAGGCGACCGCGGCCCAGAGCAGCGCGATCGCCACCAGCGCCACGCCGATGCGGGCGCCGGCGCCGCGCATCAGCACGCTGGCCACGTCGTCCGCGGCGACCCGCGCCGGCGCATCGTTGTGCTCGTGCTCGTGGCCGTGCGCGTGGTGTGCGTGCCCGTGACTCATGCCTGCGCCCCCGCACAGTCCGCACAGCGGCCGCGCAACGTCAGCTCGTGCTGCTCGACGTGGAATCCCGCCGGCGCCAGCCGGTCGATGCCGCCCGGGCAGCCGTGGATGGGGAACACACGATCGCAGGCGACGCAGTGGAAGTGATGGTGGTGGTGCTCGGTGTGGCCGCGCGCATGGGCGTGTGTGTGCGTGCAGGGCGCCTCGAAGCGGGCCGCCTGGCCGGGCAGGTCGACCTTCACCACCTGCGCCTCGTCGTGCAGCGTGCGCAGTTGCCGGTAGACCGTGGACAGGTTCAGCGTCGGAACGTCCGAACGCGCGAGCTCGAGGATCTCGGCCGGCGCCAGCGAGCGGCCGCTCTCGACGAGCGAGCGCAGCACGGCCTGCTTCTGGCGGGTCTGGCGTTCCATGCTGGCATCTTATTGCAAATGCAATTGCATTTGCCGGCGAGGGCTTCTCAGGCCGGTGGCGTTCCGTCGCGCCGATCGCCGTCCTGGCCGCTCCAGCCGGAGCGGGCACGGCGCTCGTGCGCCTCCTCGCGCTCCCTGGCGAACAACTCCTCGAGCTGCTGCCGGCCCTGCTTGGCCAGCGCGATCAGCTTGGCCTCGTCGCCGAAGTGCGGGCGCATCTGCTCGACGGCTTCGATGTTGTGCCGGCGAAAGCGCATCGCCGTCGTGCGCGACTGGTGGCGCTCGAAGCCGAGCCGCTCGAGCACGCTGCGCCCGGTCATCAGCGCGGCGTCCAGTGTCTCGCGCTCGACGGCCTCGATGCCGAGGTCACGCAGCCGGTAGTAGTGCGAGACATTGCGTGCCCGCGCGACGATCTGCAGCCGCGGGAAATGCTCGCGCACCAGCCGCGCCACCTCCACGCTCTGCTCGATGTCGTCGATCGCCAGCACGAACACCCGTGCCGACTCGGCACCGGCGCTGCGCAGCAGGTCCAGCCGCGTGGCGTCGCCGTAGTACACCGGCCAGCCGAAGCGTCGCACCACCTCGACCTGCTCGGCGTCGTGCTCCAGCACCGTGGCCGAGAAGCCGTTGGCGAACAGAAGGCGGCCGACGATCTGCCCGTAGCGGCCGAAGCCGGCGATGATCACCGGCGCGTGCTCGGAACCGGCGATGGTGTCGTAGTGCGCCGGCGTGGCCTGCGCCGCATGGCGCCGCGCCCAGAAGCGGTCGGACAGCAGCAGCACCAGCGGCGTCAGCAGCATCGACAGCGCGACCGCGGCGACCAGCAGCGACGACGTCGGCGCGTCGATCACGCCGGCACCGGCGGCGGTCTGGAAGACCACGAAGCCGAACTCGCCGCCCTGGGCGAGCAGGATGATGAAGGGCGGCCGCTCGCCGCTCGGCAGGGGCATGGTGCGGCCCATCGCCCACAGCACCGCGGCCTTGATCAGCAGGAAGCCCGCGACGAGGCCGGCGACGAGCAGCGGCTGCGCGAGCACCACCGCGAAGTCGATGCTCATGCCCACCGCGATGAAGAACAGGCCGAGCAGCAGCCCCTTGAAGGGCTCGATGTCGGTCTCCAGTTCGCGGCGGTACTCGCTCTCGGCGAGCAGCACACCGGCGAGGAAGGCCCCCAGCGCCATCGACAGGCCGACCGATTGCATCAGCGCGGCGGTGGCCACCACCAGCAGCAGCGACGCGGCGGTGAAGATCTCCGGCGTCTTGCTGCGCGCGATCCAGCGCAGCGCCGGGCGCAGCAGCAGCCGGCCGCCGAGAACGATCAGCACGATCACGCCGGCCGCCTTGGCGGCGCCGAGCCAGCCGCTGCCGCTGGCGTGCACGCCGCCGGCGGCCAGCAGCGGCACGAAGGCCAGGATGGGGATCGCGGCCACGTCCTGCAGCAGCATCACGCTGAGCACGCTCTGGCCGGAGGTGGTGGCCATCAGGTTGCGCTCGGCCAGCGCGCCCAGGCCGATGGCGGTGGAACTCATCGCCAGGCCCAGTGCGGCGACCATGGCGATGCGCCAGTCGACGCCGAACAGCACCGCTGCACCGGTCAGCAGTGCCGCCGAGCCGAACAGCTGCACGCTGCCCCAGCCGAAGATCGGCCGGCGCAGCGCCCACAGCCGGCGCGGCTCCAGCTCCAGCCCGACGAGGAAGAGCATCAGCACCACGCCGAACTCGGCGAAGTGCAGCATGTCCTGCGGGTCGGAGACGAACTTCAGGCCCCAGGGCCCGATGACGATGCCGGCGGCGAGGTAGCCGATGATCGAGCCGAGGCCGAGCGCCTTGGCCAGGGGCACCGACAGCACCGCCGCGGCGAGGTAGACGAGGCTGCCCGTCAGCCAGGAACCGTGTTCCATCAGCGCGGCTCCGCCGTGCTCGCCGGGCGTTCGCTGGCAGGCACCTCGCAGGCCACGCAGTCGGGCATCTGATCGAGCTCCGGCCAGCCGGGGTAGCTGGCCAGCCGCTCGGCATAGACCTGCGCGTGTTCGGCGATCGCCGTGGCGCCGGCGCGATGCGCGCCATGCATCACCAGCGGCGGCAGGAATCGCATGCCGCACAGCGCCGCGGTCTGCTCGCACGGCGGCAGGAAGGCGTCGAAGAAGTAGCGGTTGTAGCCCTCGGGCCGGTAGGAGACATCCGCGCCGCCGGTGGTCAGCGCGAGCCACAGGTCCTTGCCGCGCAGTGCGTCGCCGCCGGGGCCGTAGGCCCAGCCGAAGCTGAGCACCTCGTCGAGCCAGAGCTTCATCAGCGGCGGCATCGAGTACCAGTGCACCGGGTGCTGCCAGACCACCAGCTTCGCGCTCGCCAGCAGCGCCTGCTCGGTCGGCACGTCGATCAGGTAGTCGGGGTAGAGCGCGTACAGGTCGCGTACCTCGACGCGGCCTTTCGAGGCGGCGGCCACTTCACCGGCGGCGCGCATCAGCGCGCGGTTGGCGCGCGACTGCTCCATCTGCGGATGGGCCACCAGGACCAGCACCTCGGGGCGGGCAAGGCTCTCGTCTGGCGATGGCTCGGGCATGGCGTCGGGTGCAGTTCTTGGGAGCGGGTCGAGGCTGCCGTTACCATAACCGCAAACGCCGAACAACCAGACGAGAGGACGGAGGTCCGAATGCCGGTGATCGTGGTGGCCAATCCCAAGGGGGGCGTGGGCAAGAGCACGCTGTCGACCAACCTGGCGGGCTACCTCGCCTCGCGCGGTCACTCGGTGATGCTCGGTGATGTCGACCGGCAGCAGTCGGCGCTGACCTGGCTGTCGATCCGGCCGAAGAACCTGCCGGCCATCGGCACCTGGGAAACACACCACGACGAGATCGTGCGCCCGCCCAAGGGCACCACCCACGTCGTGCTGGACACGCCCGCCGGCCTGCACGGCAAGCGCCTGGACGAGGTGATGAAGCTGGCCGACAAGGTGATCATCCCGCTGCAGCCGAGCATCTTCGACATCCATGCGACGCATGCCTTCGTGCGCGACCTGCTGGCGCACCGGCGCAGCGACAAGGTCAAGTTCGCCATCGTCGGCATGCGCGTGCGCGAGGGCACGATCTCGTCGGACCACCTGCGCGCCTTCGTCGAGGGCCTGAAGGTGCCGGTGCTCGGCTTCCTGCGCGACACGCAGAACTACGTGCACCTCGCCGCCCACGGCCTGACGCTGTGGGACGTGGGCTCCTCGCGCTTCGAGCGCGACCTGGCGCAATGGCAACCGATCATCGAATGGGTGGATGCATGAAGACGTTTTCGTCGCTGGAAGAACTCGGTGCGCAGCTCGGCCAGGTGGTCGGCACCAGCGAGTGGGTCACCATCACGCAGGAGCGCATCGACGAGTTCGCCCGCGCCACCGGTGACCTGCAGTGGATTCACGTCGATCCGGTGCGTGCCGCGGCTGGCCCCTTCGGAACGACGATCGCGCATGGTTTCCTGACCCTCTCGCTGCTGCCGCTGATGGCCGATTCGGCGATCGAGCTCGGCGGCGTGCGCATGGGCGTCAACTACGGGCTGAACAAGGTGCGCTTCCCGGCGCCGGTGCCGGTGGGCAGCCGCCTGCGCGGCATCTTCAAGCTCGCCGCCTTCGAGCCCATCGAAGGCGGCGCGCAGATCACGATGGAAGTGACGATGGAGCGCGAAGGCTCGGCCAAGCCGGTCTGCGTGGCCGAGTCGCTGTCACGCCGCTACGTCTGAGGAGGCCTGCGCCATGAAAGTCCTGCTGATCGACGACCACCCGCTGATCCTCTCGGCGCTGCAGAGTGTCATCCAGGGGCTGGGCGACGACGTCACCGTCGTCGGCGCCGGCAGCGCGAAGGAGGGGCGCGAGGCGCTGCAGGCCTCGTCCGACTTCGACCTGGTGCTGCTCGACCTGGCGCTCGGCGACGCGCACGGCTTCGACGTGCTGACCGAGTTCCGCGCCCAGTACCCGTCGCTGCCGGTGGTGGTGGTGTCGGCGTCGGACCGCAGCAGCGACGTGATCCACGCCATCGACCTCGGCGCGATGGGTTTCGTGCCCAAGCGGGCCAGCAACGAGTCGCTGTTCGAGGCGCTCAACGTGGTGATGTCCGGCGGCATCTACGTGCCGCCGATGACCATGGGCTCGGAGTCCGCGCCGGCCGGCCCCGAGGGCGACACCGTGCCCAGCGTGCTGCGTGTGGTGCGCGAGCAGGCCGAGGCCGGCGAAGTGCAGTCGCAGCCGCCGATCGAGAAGCTCGGCCTGACGCCCAGGCAGACCGACGTGCTGGCGCTGCTGCTGCAGGGCAAGCCGAACAAGCTGATCGCGCGCGACCTCAATCTGTCGGTGGAGACCGTGAAGGACCATGTGGCCGCCGTGCTGCGCGCGCTCAACGTCAGCTCGCGCACCCAGGCCGTGCTGGCAGTCAGCCAGATGACGCAGAAGGGCGGCCTGAACGCATGGCGCAACCCGACACGCTGAGCGCCGCGAGGGCGCCGGTGCCGTCACCCGCGGTACCCGCGGCGCCGGCCACGCGCCACTCGGTGCTCGGCGAGGAGGTGCTCGCCGCCTATGCCTACACGCCGGCCACGCTGGCTGGCCTGGTGGCGGGCTTCGGCATGCTGGTGGCGTTGTTCTGGGGCAGCCTGTCGCTGGCGGTGATGCTGCCGTGGATGCTGCTGTTCGTGTCACTGTGGTTCGTGCGCATCGTGCTCGCGCGGCGCTTCCAGGCCGCGGTGCGGCGCCACGAGGGCGCGATGGACTGGCCGCGCTGGCGGCTGGGGTGGAACGTGCTGACGCTGTGCTCGGCCGGCGCCTGGGGCCTCGCGGGCTGGCTGTTCTTCACGCGCGGGCTGGGCATCCAGCAGACCGGGCTGATCTTGGTCATCTACACCTTCTGCATCGCCGCGGTGCCGGTGCTGGCCAACCAGCCGCGCATGTTTCTCGCCTACGTGGCGTTGTGCTTCGCGCCGCTGATCGTGCGCATCGCCACCGGCGGCGACGAGCACGGCCTGCGCCTGGCCGGCATGCTGCTGATCATCATCACGCTGACCACGCTGCTGGCGCGCAACTACCGCCAGGCGCTGCAGCGCGTGATCGAGCTGAAGCTGCGCGCCGACGACCTGCTCGACCAGCTGCGCGTCGAGAAGCGCGCCGCCGAGCAGGCGCGCCACGAGGCGGAGGTGGCCAACCGCGCGAAGACGCAGTTCTTCACCGCCGCCAGCCACGACCTGCGCCAGCCGCTGCACGCGATGGGCCTGTTCGCCGAGGCGCTTCGGCAGCGCACCCACGAGCAGCCGGAGGTGGCCAACCTCGTCAACAGCATCAATGCCTCGGTCGATGCGCTCGAGGGGCTGTTCTCCGAACTGCTCGACATCACCCGCATCGACGCCGGCGGCGTCGAGGTGCGGCCGCAGTCCTTCGAGGTGGCCGACATCCTGCGCAAGCTGCGCCTGCATTTCGAGCCGACCGCCTTCGAGAAGGGACTGGCGCTGAACCTGCGCGGTGGCCACCGGGTGGTCCATGCCGACCCGCTGCTGGTCGAGCGCATCCTGCGCAACCTGGTCAGCAACGCGATCCGCTACACCAACGACGGCGGCGTGCTGGTGGCCGCGCGTGCGCGTGGCAACCACGTGATCCTGCAGGTCTGGGACTCGGGCCTGGGCATCCGCGAGGACCAGCAGGCCAAGGTGTTCGAGGAGTTCTACCAGGTGCCCAACACGCCGGCCGTGGCGCCGCACCAGCGCAAGGGCCTGGGCCTGGGCCTGGCGATCGTCAAGCGGCTGGCCGACCTGATGGGTGCGCCGATCACGCTGCGTTCGCGCTCTGGCCGCGGCACGGTGTTCACGCTCGAACTGCCGGTGGGCGTCAAGCCGGCGCCGCAGGCGGCCGTGCCGTGGAGCAAGGGGCCGCTGGGGCTGACGCTGGCCGGCCGGCTGATCGTCATCGTCGAGGACGAGCCGGCGGTGCGCAGCGGCCTGGAGGTGCTGCTGCAAGGCTGGGGCGCGCAGATCGCCTCGTTCGACAGCGTGGCCGAGAGCAGCGCCTGGGCCGCGGCGAGCGACCCGGCGATGGTGCGGCCGGACCTGCTGATCGCCGACTACCGGCTGGAGAACGGCCGCAACGGCGTCGACGCGATCGTTGCGCTGCGCGAGCGCTTCGGCGCGAAGCTGCCGGCAATCGTCGTCACCGGCAGCACGATGAGCTCGCTCGACAAGGAGGCGCAGGAGAAGGACTTCCACCTGCTGCTCAAGCCGGTGGTGCCGAACAAGCTGCGCGCGATGATTGCTTTCAAGCTCGGCGTCAAGAGCGCCTGAGCGCGAACGGGCAGTTGGCGGGCACCCCCGGCGCCGGCTGCACGACGACCATCACGGGGGCAGGGAGGGAGAAAAATGAACTGGTTCGTGGCGGTGATCAAGAAGTACGCGGAGTTCTCCGGGCGCGCGCGGCGCAAGGAGTACTGGATGTTCGTGCTGTTCTACATCCTGATCGCGATCGGCCTGAGCGTGGTCGAGAGCCTGCTCGGCTTCGCCGGCATCCTCAGCGGCCTGCTCGGCCTCGGCCTGCTCCTGCCCAGCATCGCGGTGACCGTGCGCCGCCTGCACGACACCGACCGCAGCGGCTGGTGGATCCTGATCGGCTTCGTGCCTTTCGTCGGCTTCATCGTGCTGCTGGTGTTCATGTGCCTGGTCGGCACGTCGGGCAGCAACCAGTACGGATCGGACCCGCTGCAGGAGGCGGAGCCGGCCTAGATGGGGCACCCGGCGCCGGTGTACCGACGCCACCCGCCGGGCGGGTGTTCCGTCGGCTTGGGGCGGCCCGGCGCCAACGGAACGAGCGTCGTTCAGTTTGGCGAGTAGGCCAGCCGCACGTAGATCGGCGCGAAGGCCTCGGCCTGCGTGATCTCGAGCAGGCGCTCGCGCGCCAGCTCGAGCATCGCGATGAAGGTGACCACCATCACCTGCGGGCCGCGCGAGGTGTCGAACAGGTCCTCGAACATCGCGAAGCGCCGGCCCTGCAGGCGGCGCAGCACGATGCTCATGTGCTCGCGCACGCTGAGCTGCTCGCGCGTGATGGTGTGGTGCTGGTTCAGCTTCGCGCGGCGCAGGATGTCGGCCCAGGCGGCGCGCAGCTCGTCGGCGTCGACGTCGGGGAAGCGCGGCGCCAGCGCCTGCTCGATCGTCACCTGCGCGCGCAGGAAGTCGCGGCCGAGCAGCGGCAGCGCGTCGATGCGGGCGGCGGCGAGCTTCATCTGCTCGTACTCGATCAGCCGGCGCACCAGTTCCGCACGCGGATCCTCCGGCTCCTGGCCGTCGGCGCTCTTCTTCGGCGGCAGCAGCATGCGCGACTTGATCTCGATCAGCATCGCCGCCATCAGCAGGTACTCGCTGGCCAGCTCGAGGTTGGTCTTGCGGATCTGGTCGACGTAGGCGAGGTACTGGCGCGTCACGTCGGCCAGCGGGATGTCGAGGATGTTGAAGTTTTGCTTGCGGATCAGGTACAGCAGCAGGTCCAGCGGCCCTTCAAAGGCCTCGAGGAAGACCTCCAGCGCGTCCGGCGGGATGTAGAGGTCCGTCGGCATCGCGAACAGCGGCTCGCCGTACAGGCGCGCCACCGCGACGCTGTCGACCACCGCCGGCGGCAGCGCCTGCGCGTCGACGCTGGGCGCGGGCATGGCGGGCACCTCGGGTGCCAGGGCGTCCTGGCTCATCGCCGAACGAGCCTCACTGGCCCTTGGTCTGGTAGACGTAGGCCTGCTGCGGCACGCGCGCGTCGCTGTACTCGGCCTCGGCGTCGCGGTCGATGCGCTTGTCCCACAGCAGCGCGCGGCCGGCGGCCTGCTCCTGCTCGAGCGTCGGGCGGGCGGCCTTCAGCTGCTCGATGAAGTTCGTGACGTCGGAGGTGTAGGGCTTCCAGAAGAGCGGCATGGCGCAGGGGAGGGCTCGAGGGACAAGGGTGCGATTTTAGCCGCCCGCCCTGCACCGCCGCTGACAGCGCCGCTTACAACTTGACCATCACGTGCCGCGGCACGGTGTAGTCCTCCAGCGCGTACATCGACATGTCCTTGCCGTAGCCGGAGGACTTCAGCCCGCCGTGCGGCATTTCGTTGACCAGCATGAAGTGGGTGTTGATCCAGGTGCAGCCGTACTGCAGGCGCCTGGCGACGCGCATCGCGCGGCCGACGTCCTGCGTCCAGACGCTCGAAGCGAGGCCGTACTCGCTGTCGTTGGCCCAGGCGATGACCTGCTCCTCGTCGGGGAAGCGCGTGACCGAGACCACCGGGCCGAACACCTCGCGCTGCACGATCTCGTCGTCCTGGCGTGCGCCGGCGATCACCGTCGGTTCGTAGAAGAAGCCGCCGCCCTGGCGCAGCCGGCCGCCGGTGACGATCTCCATGTGCCCGGCCATCTGCGCCCGCTCGACGAAGCTGGCCACGCGGTTGCGCTGGCGGTCGCTGATCAGCGGGCCGAGCTCGACGCCGTCCTCGTCCTGCGTGCCCATCTTCAGCGTGGCGACGGCGCTGCTCAGGTCGGCCACCAGCCGGTCGTGGATCTTCGGCGCGGCGTAGATGCGGCAGGCGGCGGTGCAGTCCTGGCCGGCGTTGTAGTAGCCGAAGGTGCGCACGCCCTCGACCACCGCCGCCACGTCGGCATCGTCGAAGACGATCACCGGCGCCTTGCCGCCGAGCTCGAGGTGGGTGCGCTTGAGCGTGCCCGAGGCGGCCTGCAGGATCTTGCGGCCGGTGGCCACGTCGCCGGTGATCGAGACCATGCGCACGTGCGGGCTCTCGACCAGCGGCTGGCCGACGCTGGCGCCGCGGCCGCAGACCACGTTGAGCACGCCACGCGGCAGGATCTCGGCGGCGACCTGCGCGAACAGCAGCGCGGTCAGCGGCGTCTGCTCGCTCGGCTTGAGCACCACCGTGTTGCCGGCGGCCAGCGCCGGCGCGGTCTTCCAGGCCAGCATCATCAGCGGGTAGTTCCACGGCGCGATCGAGGCGACCACGCCGATGGGGTCGCGGCGGATCATGCTGGTGTGGCCGGCCAGGTACTCGCCGGCGATCGAGCCGGTCATGCAGCGCGCCGCGCCGGCGAAGTAGCGGAAGCAGTCGGCGATCGCCGGGATCTCGTCGCCCAGCGCACGCGCAAAGGGCTTGCCGCAGTTCAGCGACTCGAGCCGGGCGAACTCCTCGGCACGCTGCTCCACCGCATCGGCCAGCTTGAGCAGCATGCCGGCGCGCTCGGCCGGCGTGGTCTGCGACCAGCTTGCGAAGGCGCGATGCGCCGCCGAGGTGGCGCGCGCGAGTTGCTCGGCCGAGGCCTCGCGCACCTCGCAGAGCAGCTCGCCGGTGGCCGGGTTGAGGATGGGCTCGACGGCGCCTTCGCCGCGCACGCGCTGGTGGTCGATGAGCAGTTCGGTGGGGAAGGTGATCGGTGCGTTGGCCATGGGTGTCTCCTCGGCGGGCGGAAGGTGGGTGAGCGGGCCGCTCAGCGGCGCTGCGGCTCCTCGTCGGCGCGCGTGAGCCAGTAGGCGGCGACGATGGGGATGAAGGTGAGCACGATCACGACGACGGCGACCACGTTGGTGACCGGGCGCTGGCGCGGGCGGATCAGCTCCTGCAGCATCCAGATCGGCAGCGTGGTCTGCTGGCCGGCGGTGAAGGTGGTGACGATGACCTCGTCGAAGCTCAGCGCGAAGGCCAGCAGCGCGCCGGCCAGCAGCGCCGAGCCGAGCTGCGGCAGGATCACGTAGCGCAGCGTCTGGAAGGCGTTGGCGCCGAGGTCCATCGAGGCCTCGATCAGCGAGGGGCTGAGCCGGCGCAGCCGCGCCACCGCGTTGTTGTAGACCACCACGACGCAGAAGGTGGCGTGGCCGATGACGATGGTCCAGAACGAGAACGGGATCTCCATCGCGTGGTAGGCCGAGCGCAGCGCCATGCCGGTCAGCACGCCGGGCAGCGCGATCGGCAGGATCAGCAGCAGGTTGACCGCCTCGCGGCCGAAGAAGCGCGTGCGTGCCAGCGCGCCGGCAGCCAGCGTGCCGAGCACGATGGCGATGGCGGTGGACAGCGCGGCGACCCGGGCGGACAGGGTCAGCGCCGCCCAGACGTCGTCACGTTCCAGCGCCACGCCGAACCACTGCGTGGTCAGCGCCGGCGGCGGGAAGACGTAGCTCTTGTCCTCGGCGCTGAAGGCGTAGAGCACGATCAGCGCCAGCGGCACGTGCAGGAACAGCAGCCCGCCCCAGGCGGCCAGACGCAGCGCCAGCGAAGGTTTCGCTTCAGAGCGCATCGAAGGCCCCCCGGCGCTTGGCGAACCAGAGGTAGGCAATGATGACCACGATCGGCACCAGCGAGAACGCCGCCGCGAACGGCAGGTTGCCGGCCACACCTTGCTGGCGGTAGACCACCTGGCCGATGTACAGCGTCGAGTTGCCGATCACCTGCGGGATGATGTAGTCGCCCAGGGTCAGCGAGAAGGTGAAGATCGAGCCGGCGGCGACGCCGGGCATGGCCAGTGGCAGGATGACCTGGCGAAAGGTCTGGCGCGGCGAGGCGCCGAGGTCGCCGGAGGCCTCGAGCAGCGAGGGCGGGATGCGCTCGATCGCCGCCTGGATCGGCAGGATCATGAACGGCAGCCACATGTAGACGAAGACGACGAAGGTGCCCAGCGGCGAGAACGACAGCGACGGCCCGCCCAGCACCGGCACGGCCAGCAGCAGGTCGAGCAGCCCCTGCAGGTGCAGCGCCTGGGCCGCCCAGGAGATCGCGCCTTCCTTGGCCAGCAGCAGCTTCCAGGCGTACAGGCGCACCAGGTAGCTCGACCACAGCGGCAGCATCACCGCGACATACATCATCGCCTTGGTGCGGCCGCGCGCGTGGCGCGCCATGTAGAAGGCGATCGGGAAGGCGATCGCGGCGCTGGCCAGCGTCACGGCGACGGCCATGGTGATGGTGCGCAGCGCGACGTCGAGGTTGGCCGGCGCGAAGATCTCGCGGAAGTTGGACAGGCCGAGCTCGTAGACGATCTGGCCGGAGAAGTCGTCGAGGCGGAAGAAGCCGTGCGCCAGCAGGCTGAGCAGCGAGCCGAGGTAAACGATGCCGAACCAGGCCAGCGGCGGGCCGAGCAGCAGCGCCAGCAGCAGGCCGCGGCGCGTGACCAGCAGCGCCGAGAGCCGGTCGGCCGCCGAACCGTTCACGCGGTGCCTCCGCCGCTTTCGTCGCTCTGGGCGATCACATGCACCGCGTCCTCGTCCCAGTGCAGGTGCAGCCGGTGGCCCGGCTCCGGCGCGCTGTGGTGCAGCGCCACCGGCAGGTCGGCGATCAGGCGCTCGCCGCCGGCGACCTCCACCGCCAGGCGCCAGAAGGCGCCGAAGTACTGCACTTCGGCCAGCGTGCCGCTGGCGCGCGCGCCGGCTGCCTCGCCGAGCCGCACGCGCTCGGGGCGGATCATCACGGCGGCTGCACCCGCATGAGCCCGCGCGATCTCGCCGTGCATCACATTGGCAGAACCGACGAACTCGGCGACGAAGCGGGTGCGCGGCCGGCCGTACAGCTCGGCCGGCGCGGCCACCTGCTCGAGCTTGCCCTGGTTGAAGATGCCGATGCGGTCGCTCATCGACAGCGCCTCGTGCTGGTCGTGGGTGACGAACACGAAGGTGATGCCGAGCTGGCGCTGCAGCCGCTTCAGCTCGCTCTGCATCTGCTCGCGCAGCTTGAGGTCGAGCGCGCCGAGTGGCTCGTCGAGCAGCAGCACCTTGGGCTCGCTGATCAGCGCACGCGCCAGCGCCACCCGCTGGCGTTGCCCGCCGGAGAGCTGCGCCGGACGGCGCTCGCCGACGCCGGGCAGGCGCACCAGCTCGAGCAGCTCGTTGGCGCGGCGGATGCGCGTCGCCGCGTCGACGCCGCGCACCATCAGCGCGTAGGCGACGTTCTGCGCGATCGTCATGTGCGGGAACAGCGCGTAGTCCTGGAACACGGTGTTCACCGGCCGCTGGAAGGGCGGCCGGCGGCTGACGTCCTCGCCGTCGATCTCTATCGAGCCGGCAGTCGGCAGCTGGAAGCCGCCGATCATGCGCAGGCAGGTCGTCTTGCCCGAGCCCGACGGCCCGAGCAGGGTGAAGAACTCGCCGCGCTCGATCGCGAGGTCGACGCCGTCGACCGCGCGCACCGGCTTGCCGCCGGCGTCGAACACACAGGAGACGCCGGCGAGCCGGACAGCGGTCATGACGACCCCTCGTCCGGCGAGTACGCCGGCCGATCCCCCGAGGGGATGCCGGCCGGCTTGGGAGCGGCCCGGCGCTCGGCCGGCATCGCGTTCAGCGTCACGAGTGGCCGCTCAACGCCCGCCCAGCACCGCGATGTAGTCCGACACCCACTTGTGGTACGGCACGCACTGGTCGTTCTGCGTCTTGCACTTGGAGGTCGGCGTCTTCCAGAAGGCGATCTTGTCGAACGAGCCCAGGCCCTGGCGCTCGCAGCCGCCGTCGCCGAGCAGCTTGTTGCCCTTGCAGGCGTCGAGCACCGCCGGCACCGAGCCGAACCAGGCCGCCAGGTCGCCCTGCAGCTTCGGGTTGATCGAGTGCTCCAGCCACATGTAGGCGCAGTTCGGGTGCTTGGCCTCGGCGTGCATCATGGTCGTGTCGGCCCAGCCGGTGGCCCCTTCGACCGGCACCACGGTGGCAATCGGCGCCTTCTTGCTGCCCAGGATGTTGGCCTGGAACTGCCAGCTGCTCGACGCGGCCACACCCTCGTTGGTGAAGTCGTCGATCTGCACGAAGGCGTCGTGCCAGTACTTGCCGACCAGCTTGCGCTGGCCGCGCAGCAGTTCGAGCGCCGCCTTGTACTGCGCCTCGTTGAGCTCGTACGGGTCCTTGATGCCCAGTTCGGGCTTCTTCTTCATCAGGTAGAGCGCGGCGTCGGCGATGTAGATCGGGCCGTCGAAGGCCTGCACGCGGCCCTTGTTGCTCTTGCCGTCGGGCAGGTTCTGCTCCTCGAAGACCACGCTCCACGAGGTCGGCTTCTTGTCGCCGAACACCTTGGTGTTGTACATGAGCACGTTCCAGCCCCACTGGTAGGGCACGCCCCAGTGCTGGCCGTTGACGTGGTGCCAAGGCGCCTTCTGCAGCCGTGCATCGACCTTGCCGTAGCTCGGCACCAGCGCGGTGTTGATCGGCTGCACGCGCTTGCCGGCGATCAGCCGCATCGAGGCGTCGCCCGAGGCGGTGACGAGGTCGAAGCCGCCCTCATTCATCAGCGCCACCATCTCGTCGGAGGTGCCGGCGGTCTTCACGTTGACCTTGCAGCCGGTCTTCTTCTCGAAGTCGGTCACCCAGTCGAAGTTCTTGTCGGTGGCGCCGCGCTCGATGTAGCCGGCCCAGGCGACGATGTCGACCTGGCCCTCGCCCTTGCCGAGCGCCTTCAGCGGCTGCTGCTGGGCCAGGCTGGCGGTGGCGAATGCGGCCGCGGCGGCGGCGACGAGCGCCGTATGGACTGCCTTCATGGTTCCGGTCTCCTTGGGGTTGCCGCCTTCGCGACCCGGCGCGGTGGCGCGAAGGCGGGCCGAAGGACGGCGCAGTGTTCCGCATTGACCTCGGCAAAGGAAAGTTCAATATTGGCAGCCCTGTCGTTCTGTTTTTGCGATATCCGGTGCAACCCGGATCCGGATTCCTTCATGCAGCGCCACTTCACCCTCAAGCAGTTCCGCTACTTCCTGGCCGTCGCCGAGTCGGCCTCGGTGGCCGGTGCGGCGCGCATGCTCAACATCGCGCAGTCGGCGCTGACCAAGAGCATCCAGGAGCTGGAGGCGACGCTGGGCGCCAGCCTGTTCGAGCGCAGCCGCCGCGGCATGGTGCTGACCCAGCACGGCTACCGCTTCCAGGCCAGCGCGCGCAAGGTGCTGTCGGCGGTCGCCGAGGCGGGCATGGTCGACAACGACCGGCCCGAGACGCTGTCCGGCAACCTCGTCGTCGGCGTCACCAGCCTGGTGGCCGGCTACTACCTGGCCGAGCTGTTCGCCCGCTTCGCGCGTTCGCACCCGTCGGTGCAGGTGCAGGTGGTGGAGGACTCGCCGCCCTTCCTCGAGCACCTGCTGATCAACGGCGAGCTTGATCTGGCGATCATGGTCAGCAATGCGCTGGGCGACCCGCATGCGCTGGTCGTCGAGGAACTGACGCGCTCGCAGAACCGCGTCTGGATGGCCGCCAGCCACGGCCTGGCCGAACAGCCTTCGCTCAGCCTGGCCGACTGCGCGGCCCACCCGCAGGTGGTGCTGGAGGCCGACCGCATCGAGGGCGTGATGCGCGCCGTCTGGGCCCGCTACGGCCTGCAGCCGCGGGTGATGATGCGCACCGGCTCGCTGGAGGCGGTGCGTTCGCTGATCGGCGTCGGCGCGGCGATCGCCATCCTGCCCGACTTCCTCTACCGGCCGTGGACGCTGGACGCGCAGCACATCGAGGCGCGCAGCCTCGGCGATGCGGTGCCGACCATCGACGTCGGCCTGGTCTGGCGGCGCGGCTCGCGCACCCGCGAGGTGGTGCAGGAGTTCATCGAGATCGCCCGCGAGCAGGCGCGCTCGGGGCGGCTGCGCTGACCAGGCGCCTGCTCAGGCCTCGACGCGCTTCAGGTTCTGCGCGCCGGCGAAGAACTGGTGCGGCTCGCCGAGCAGCCACTTGGCCAGTTCGTCCAGCCGCGCCGAGCCGACCTCGATGGCGGGCAGTTCGAGCGTGATGGTCTCGAAGCCGTCGAAGTTGATGATCTTGAAATGCAGCCGGCCGTGGTCGTGGTCGGGCGTGACGTGCACGGCGAGCGCGAAGTCGACGATCAGCTCGTAGCGCATCTCCTGCAGCTTGTTGTTGTCCGGGTTGCGCACCGCCTGCGCATGCACCGGCGCGCCGCCCTGGCGCAGGCGGGCGTCGATCTTCTCGATGTCGGGCAGGAAGTCCTTCACCAGCGCCAGCTTCTGGTTGCTGCGCAGGCGGCCGTGCATCGCGATGTAGTCGTAGACATCGTTGCCGCGCAGCTTCTTGCGCCGCGCGTCGATCTTCAGGTCGACGATCGGCAACTGCTCGAAGGAGGTGCGCCGGTCCAGCGCATAGCGGACCTTCGAGACCGGCTTGAGCACGTCGAGCTGTCGGATCAGCGTGTCTATGTAGGTGAAGACCGTCTTGCAGGCCGCCTCGGCGAGCAGCGTGTTGCGCTCGGCAGCGGCCAGATCGATGGTTTGTCCTGCCTTGGCCGCTTCGGCCTGGCGTTTGAGGTCGTCGAGGAAGCCCACTTGTCGTTCTGGAACCGTGATGACCGCGGGAGCATATCGCAGCGCGCGGGCAGGAGTTTCATCAAGCTGCGGGGTGGCTCTGTCACGATCGCGGCATGACGGAGATCGAGCTGAAGTTCCAGGTGCCGGCGGCGCGGCGCGATGCGGTGGCGGCGGCCGTGGCCGGGCGTGCGGCCGCGCCGGTGGTGCTGCGCCTGCAGGCGGCCTATTTCGACACCGAGGCGCGTGACCTCGCGAACAGGGAGATCGCGCTGCGCCTGCGCCGCGAAGGCCCGCGCTGGGTGCAGACGCTGAAGGCGGCCAGCGGCGACACCCTGGCGCGCCACGAGCACAACGTCGTGCGCCCGCAGCGCGGTGCCGAACCGCCGGCGCTCGATCCCTCGCTGCACGACGGCACGCCGGCCGGCGACTCCCTGCGCCGCTTGCTCGACACGCTGCCCGGTTCTCCGCTGCGCTGCCAGTACCGCACCGACGTGCGCCGCAGCGTGCGCACGCTGCGTGTGCGCGGCGCGGTGCTGGAGCTGGCCTTCGACCGCGGCACCATCGCGGCAGGTGACCGCTCGCTGCCGCTGTGCGAACTGGAGATCGAGCTGCTGCGCGGCGAACCGGCGGCGCTGCTGGCGACTGCGCGTTCGTGGGTGCTGCGCCACGGCCTGTGGCTGGACACACGCAGCAAGGCCGAACGCGGCACGCTGCTGGCCGCCGGGCAGGACCGTGCGCCGGCGCGCAAGGCCAAGACGGTGACGCTGACGGATGACGCCCACCTGGCCGATGCGTACCGCGCGGTGCTGCGCGAATGCCTGCAGCAGGTGGTGGTCAATGCCAGCCAGGTCGCCAGCGGCGACTTCGGTGACGAGCATGTGCACCAGTTGCGCGTCGGCCTGCGCCGGCTGCGCACCGCGCTGCGGCTGTTCGAGTCCGACGGCGGGGTCGCCGCGCTGGCCGAGCCGGCTGCCGCGCTGTTCCGGGCGCTGGGGGCGGCGCGCGATGCCGCGGCGGTGGCGGGGCCGCTGCGCGCGCAACTGGCGCAGGCGCTGGCCGCCACCGGCCTCGCGCTCGACGCGCCGGTGCTGCCGTCCGGCGAAGTGGCCGATCCGGCTGTGCTGGTTCGCGCGCCCGCGGCGCAGGCGCTGCTGCTCGACGTGATGGCGCAGACGCTGCCGCCGCCCGCGCCGGCTGCCGATGCGCTGCCCGACGAGCCCGCCGCCGCGCACCTGACCCGTCGCCTGAACCGCTGGCACCGCAGCGTGGCGGCCGCGGCAGCCGGCTTCGGCGCGCTCGACGACGAGGGCCGCCACCGCCTGCGCCGGCAGGTCAAGCGGCTGCGCTACGGCGTCGAGTTCGCGCAGGGGTTGTGGGGGGCGAAGAAGGTGGCGCGCTACCTGCGCGCGCTCTCGGCCCTGCAGGAGCGGCTCGGTGCGCTCAACGACGTCACCGTCGCGCTGGACGCATTGCGCGGCGGCGATCCGCGCGATCCGGCGACGCTGTTCGCGCTCGGCTGGCTGGCAGCGCGCCGGGCCGAGCTGATCGCTGCGTGCGCGCCGGAACTGAAGCGCTTCGCGGCGGTCAGGCGCCCCTGGAAGCGCTGACCGCTGGATCGGCCAACGCTCAGCGCACGCGCAGGCCCGGTGTCGCGCCCGGCCACGGCTCGAGCACGTAGAGCCCGGGGTTTGCCTTCTCGTCGGCGTGGCTGGCGGCCAGCACCATGCCTTCGCTGACGCCGAACTTCATCTTGCGCGGCGCCAGGTTGGCGACCATCACGGTGAACTTGCCGACCAGGTCTTCCGGCCGGTAGGCCGACTTGATGCCGGAGAAGACGTTGCGCGTGCGGCCCTCGCCGACGTCCAGCGTCAGGCGCAGCAGTTTGTCGCTGCCCTCGACCTGCTCGCAGGCGACGATCTTCGCGATGCGCAGGTCCACCTTGGCGAAGTCGTCGACCTTGATCTCCGCGGCGATCGCCTCGCCGCCGGGCGGCGGCAGCTCGATCTTCGGCGCCTCGAAGAGCTGCTCCAGCAGAGCCGGATCGACGCGCTGCATCAGGTGCTTGTATTCGCCGATCACGTGGCCGCCGAGGGCGCGCGAGGCGTCGGCGAAGTCCATCGGCGCGACCCGCAGGAAGGCTTCGACCTGCGCGGCCAGCGCCGGCAGCACCGGCTTGAGGTAGATCGTCAACACGCGGAAGGCCTCGATGCAGACCGTGCAGACATCGTGCAGCACCGCGTCCTGCCCCGGCTTCTTGGCCAGTTCCCAGGGCTTGTTGGCATCGACGTACTCGTTGACCCGGTCGGCCAGCAGCATGATCTCGCGCAGCGCCTTGCCGTACTCGCGCTCTTCGTAGAGACGCTCGACCTCGGCGCGATGCGCGCGCAGCGCGTCGAGCAGCGTGCGGCCCTCGACGCCGATGTCCGACGACAGCTTGCCGGCAAAACGCTTGGCGAGGAAGCCGGCCGAGCGGCTGGCGATGTTGATGTACTTGCCGACCAGGTCCGAGTTGACGCGGGCGACGAAGTCCTCCGGGTTGAAGTCGATGTCCTCGACCTTGGCATTCAGCTTGGCGGCGATGTAGTAGCGCAGCCACTCGGCGTTCAGCCCCAGCTCGAGGTACTTCAGCGGCGAGATGCCGGTGCCGCGGCTCTTGCTCATCTTCTCGCCGCCGTTGACGGTGATGAAGCCGTGCACGAACACCTTGTCCGGCGTCTTGCGGCCGCTGAAGTGCAGCATCGCCGGCCAGAACAGGGTGTGGAAGTAGGTGATGTCCTTGCCGATGAAGTGAATCTGCTCGACGGCCGGGTCGGCAAAGAAGGCGTCGTAGTCGCGCCCTGTCTTGCCGAAGTAGTTCTTCAGCGAGGCCAGGTAGCCCACCGGCGCGTCGAGCCAGACGTAGAAGTACTTGTCCTCGGTGTCGGGGATGCGGATGCCGAAGTAGGGCGCGTCGCGGCTGATGTCCCAGTCCGACAGGCCGACGTGGCCCTGATCGTCGGTGGCGAACCACTCGCGGATCTTGTTCAGCACCTCCGGCTGCAGGCGGCCGGTCTCGTGCGTCCACTGCTGCAGGAAGTCGATGCAGCGCTGCGAGGAGAGCTGGAAGAAGTGGTGCTCGCTGCTCTTCATCACCGGCGTGGCGCCGGTCAGCGTCGAGTACGGGTTCTTCAGTTCGGTGGGCGTGTAGACGGCGCCGCAGACTTCGCAACTGTCGCCGTACTGGTCCTTCGCGCCGCACTTGGGGCACTCGCCCTTGATGTAGCGGTCGGGCAGGAACATGCCCTTGACCGGGTCGTAGAACTGCTCGATCGAACGCACCGCGATCAGGCCCTGCTTGCGCAGCTTCAGGTAGATGTCCTGCGCGAACTCGTGGTTCTCGGGCCCGTCGGTCGAGTGCCAGTTGTCGAAGCCGATGTGGAAGCCGTCGAGGTACTGCTTGCGGCCGGCGGCGATCTGGGCGACGAAGTCCTGCGGCGTCACGCCGGCCTTCTCGGCCGCGATCATGATCGGCGCGCCGTGCGCATCGTCGGCGCAGACGAAATGCACCTCGTTGCCCATCATTCGCTGAAAGCGCACCCAGATGTCGGCCTGGATGTACTCCATCATGTGCCCGACGTGGAACGGAGCGTTGGCGTAGGGCAGGGCGGTGGTGACGAAGAGCTTGCGCATGGTTCCGCCATTGTAGGAGCGGGCCTGCGCCGGGCCGGCGGCCCCGGCGCCGCGGCCTGCCCGGCTCAGCCCGGCTCAGCCCGGTTTCAACCCGGCCGGACTCAGTCGCAGCTCAGCGTTGCCAGCGCCTTGCCCGCTCCGGCGACAGCGGCCAGCCCCTGCTTCACGCAGGCCGGATCCTGCGCCGTGTAGGTGTAGGGCAGCGTGACCGGGAACGCGGCGGTGGTGGTCCAGTCGCTCGCGTCGCGCGAGGGTGACGAGGAACTGGCAACCCAGGTGATGTTGAAGCGGCTGAAGTCGGCCGGCCCCTGGATGTTGTTGTTGCGCAGTTCCCAGTAGCCGATCGTGGGGCTGTCGCGCGAGGTCACCGGGTTCTGCGCATTCTCGAAGTGGTTGCCCTCGATCAGCGCATAGCCGCCCATGCGGATGTTCGCGCCCGAGGTGAGCACGCCGCTGTAGAGGTTGTTGTAGAGGTGGGTGTAGCCGCCACGCTGCAGTGGCAGCCGCGAGTTGACGTTCTGGTAGTGGTTGTGGTGGTAGGTGATGAAGCGGTCGCTGATGTCGCTGTCGCTCGAACCGATCAGGCCGACCTTCTGGTGGTCATGGATGTGGTTGTACGAGTAGGTGATGTGGTGCGCGCCGGCCTTGTTGTCGATCAGGCCGTCGAACTCCAGGTCGCCGGCGCCGGGACAGTCTGTCACGCTGCTGAACAGCGTGTTGTGGTCGATCCAGATCTGGCCCGGGAACTTGCCACCCTGGCCCTCGATGCCGAGCGCATCGATCGAGCCGGGCAGCAGGCCGATGGTCATGTTGCGGATGACGATGTTGGTGGCGTCGGCCTTGATCGCCAACCCGAAATTCGCCGATGAGCCGTCCGCACCCTCGATGGTGATGTTGCTCTTGTTCTTGATCTCGACGATGGCGCCGTCGGGCAATTGCCACTGCGCGCAGGTGTCGGTGATGGTCGAGAAATCGAAGCTGCCCGTGTAGCGGATCACCAGGCCGCCATTGCCGGTGTAGGCGTCGAGCGCCGCCTGCATCTGCGCAGCGTCGGCGACCGTGACCGCCGCGGCGCTGCCGCCGCCCGTGACGGTGCCGGCATAGCCGCCGCTGACGTTGGAGCTGGCCGGTGCGGGCGCAGGTGCGGGCGCAGGTGCAGGTGCAGGTGCAGGTGCAGGTGCAGGTGCAGGTGCAGGTGCGGGTGCGGGTGCAGGTGCGGGTGCGGGTGCGGGTGCAGGTGCAGGTGCGGGAGCAGGAGCCGCCGTCGGGGCTGCGGCGGTGTCGCCGCCACCGCCGCAGCCGCTGCCGATCGCCG
>NZ_CALRZC010000098.1:0-26862 GCF_943372545.1 Variovorax sp. YR752
AGCTCGTTGAAAAGCTCGTGGTACAGCGCGTCGAAGCACTTCGCCTCGACCTTGCCGCTGGGCGCCGCGGCCGCCGCGAAGGCACGGCTGGCGGCAGGCCGCACGAGCCGGTCGTCGCCTGCATAGATCAGCAGCGTGGGCACCGGCCAGCGCGCCGCATGCTGCTGCACCGTGGCGCCTTCGTAGGCGAGAAAACGCGCCAGCCGGCTGCCGATGCGGTCGTGCGTGAGCGGATCGTCGCGGTAGGCCTGCACCACCACCGGGTCGTGCGAAAGGTAGTTGTCGTCGAGCCCGTTGCCCACGCGCAGGTTGGGCGCGATGCGCGGCAGCACGGCCAGCAGCATCTTCTGGACGCCGTTCAGCCCCGGGTCGAGCCCCGGCGACGACAGCACCAGCGCATCGACCGGCCGCACGCCGCGCGCCACCAGGCTCGCGGCGACCAAGCCACCCAGGCTGTGGCCCAGCAGCACCAGCGGCACGCCGGGGTTCTCGCGGCGCGCGTCGTCGATCACCAGGGCCAGGTCGTCGACCAACCGCAGTTCGCTGGGCAGGCCGCCGCGCGCACCGGTCGATTCGCCGTGCCCGTGGTGGTCGTGCGCCCAGACCGCGAAGCCCCAGGCGTGCAGCTGCTTGGCCAGGCCGTGGTAGCGCCCCGCGTGCTCGCCCAGCCCGTGCACCACGACCACGACGGCGCGGGGTGTGCCGGCGACGGGCAGCCGCCGCAGCGCCAGCGTCTCGCCGTCCGACGTGGACAGCGACACGCGGTGCGGCAAGGGCAGCGCGTCGCTCACTAGTGCACCCTTGGCGCTGCGCGCCTTCCCGCCAAGCGGGAGCGAGCTTGCTTGGGGCGGCCCGGCGCGGCGCTCAAGCCGCCACCGGCTCCGCAGCCGCGGCGCGGTGCGCGACCGGCAGGGCCGCGATGACCTCGGCCACGGCGGCCGTCAGTTTCTTGGCGTAGGGCACGTGCAGGAACTCGTTGGGGCCGTGCGCGTTGCTCTTCGGGCCGAGCACGCCGCAGACCATCATCTGCGCCGTCGGGAAGCCGGCGCTCAGCATGTTCATGAGCGGGATCGTGCCGCCCTGGCCGATGTAGCCGCACGAGGCGCCGAAGTGCGCGCGCGAGGCCTTGTTGAGCGCGTCCTCGAACCATGGCGTGATGGTCGGTGCGTTCCAGCCGGTGGCGCCACTGCCTTCGAAGGTGACGCGCGCCTGGTAGGGCGCGTTGTCTTCGAGCAGGGCCTTGAGCTTTTGCACCGTCTCGGCCGCATCGACCAGCGGCGGCAGGCGCAGCGACAGCTTGAAGGCGGTGTAGGGGCGCAGCACGTTGCCCGCGTCCTTCAGGGCCGGGAAGCCTTCGGCGCCGGTCACCGACAGCGTGGGCTTCCAGGTGCGGTTGAGCAGGGCTTCGAGCGGGTCGGTGGTGGTCGGCAGCGCGAACATGGTCGAGCCGCCGCAGTCGTAGTGCGCCCACGGGAAGCGCTTGTAGACCTCGTCGCCGAGGATGGCGGCGGTGGCCTTGGCCTGCGCCAGGCGGTCGGCAGGCACTTCGCAGTGGAAGCTCGCGGGCAGCAGGCGGCCGGTGGCGCTGTCTTCGAGGCGGTCGAGCACCTGCCGCATGATGCGGAAGCTCGAGGGCACGAGGCCCGAGGCGTCACCCGAGTGGATGCCTTCGGTCAGCACCTCGACCTTGAGCGTGCCGCTGGCCATGCCGCGCAGCGAGGTCGTGAGCCACAGCTGGTCGTAGTTGCCGGCGCCCGAATCGAGGCAAATCACCAGCTCGACCTGGCCCAGGCGCGGACGCAGCGCGTCGACATACGGCAGCAGGTCGTAGGAGCCGCTTTCCTCGCAGGTCTCGATGAGGCCGACGATGCGCGGATGCGCCACGCCCTGGGCCTTGAGCGCCTGCAGCGCGGCCACGCTGGCGTACACGGCGTAGCCGTCGTCGGCGCCGCCGCGGCCGTAGAGCAGGCCGTTCTCGTACTTGGGTGTCCACGGGCCGAGGTCGTTGCGCCAGCCGGTGAATTCGGGTTGCTTGTCGAGGTGGCCGTACATGAGCACGGTCTCGGCCATGTTGGTGCCGCTGGCCGGCACTTCGAAGAACAGCACCGGCGTGCGGCCTTCGAGGCGCACGATCTCGAGCTTCAGACCTTCGACCTTCTGCGCCTCGACCCAGGCCGCGGCGTTGCGCAGCACGGTCTCCAGGTAGCCGTTGGCCGACCAGTCCTTGTCGAAGCCGGGCGACTTGGCGGGAATGGCGATGTAGTCGGTGAGTTGCTTGACGATGTCGCCGTCCCATTGGGCGGTGACATCAGAGAGGGCGCGCGTCGCGTCGAGCGTGCCGGCGGGCATTTCACGGTGCAGGGGGGCGTTCATCGGGGGTTCTCCGCGGGGACGAAAAAACGCATTTTGCGCCTCGCGGCGAGCGCGCGTAGAGTGCGGGCGATCTCAAAACCCGGAGCGCAATGTGAGCAAGGCACCATCGACGCGAATCAAGGTGGGGATAGGCGGCTGGACCTACGAGCCCTGGCGCGACAACTTCTACCCCAAGGGCCTCGCGCAAGCGAAGGAGTTGAACTACGCGAGCCGGCAGGTGAGCGCCATCGAGATCAACGGCACCTACTACAGCACCTTCAAGCCCGAGACCTTCCGCAAGTGGCACGACGACACGCCGGACGGCTTCATGTTCTCGATGAAGGCCTCGCGCTTCACCACCAACCGCAAGGTGTTGGCGAGCGCGGGCGAGTCGGTCCAGCGCTTCATCGACAGCGGCGTGAGCGAGCTGGGCGACAAGCTCGGGCCGATCGTGTGGCAGTTCATGCCGACCAAGCAGTTCGATGCGGAAGACTTCGAGGCGTTTCTGGAGCTGCTGCCCAAGAAGGAAGGCAGCCGCGTGCTGCGCCACGTGATGGACGTGCGCCACGAGAGCTTCATCACGCCCGCCTACAAGGCGCTCGCGAAGAAGCACAAGGTGTCGACCGTGTTCACCGACGCCGACAAGTTTCCGTCGTTCGAGGAGCCCGAAGGCGACGTCGCCTATGCGCGGCTCATGATGGCCGACGCGAAGCTCAAGACGGGCTACGGGCCGAAGGCGCTCGACACCTGGGCCGAGCGCGCGCAGGGCTGGGCCGCTGCACCGAAGGCGCGCGACGTGTTCGTGTACTTCATCAACGGCGCCAAAGAAAAGGCACCGGCCGCGGCCGGTGCCTTGCTGGAGCGCCTGGGATGGGAGCCGCCGGCCGCCTGAGGGGCGGCCTGCATCGGCTGGCTTACGACGCCTTGGCGCCGAAGCTGATTTCGCCCGACAGCTGGCCGCCTTCTTCGATCACGATCTTGCCGTAGCGGATCTTGCCGGTGACCTTGCCGGTCGAGTGGATGACGAGCTTTTCGCGCACGGTGAGGTTGCCGTCGAACACGCCGCGGATTTCGGCGATGTCGATTTCGGCCGAGCCCTTGAATTCGCCCTGTTCGGCGATCTGCATCAGGCGCGAGTCCATGGTCGCCTCGACCAGGCCTTCGACCACGAGCGTGTCGCAATCGGTGATCTCGACGCCCTTGAGCTTGATGTTCGGGCCGACGGTGAGCTTGCTGCCGCCTTCCTTGACGGCGGGAGCGGCTGCCACCGGGGCCAGGCCGGCCTGCGCGGTCAACGAGGAGGGATTGACGGGAGTGCCCGAGAGATTGGTGCCCGAACCAACCAGCGGTGCGGGACGGGAAGTCAGCGAGTCGGTGTCACGATCGCGCTTGCCGAAAAAGGGGGACTGTGTGGCCAATGGGGAGCTCCTCAAGAAAGGGGACTATCGTAAGAAGGCGCTCGCGGCATGCCGCACTTCATTGCGCAAGAAGCGTAACTGAATAAGTCGCCCGGCCCCATGACAATGCCCTCATGACCCGCCTGATTCGCCCGAACATCGAAGCCCTGTCCACGCCCGCTGCCACCGACTCGCGGTTCGACAAGCCGGCGAGCGGTTGGCGCCGCAAGCTGTTCACCGTGATCTTCGAGGCCGACACGCCCGCCGGCCTGTGGTTCGACCTGACGCTGATCGCGGTGATCGTGATGAGTGTGCTGGTCGTCATCCTGGACAGCGTGCAGTCGATCCGCGACCAGTGGCGCCCTCTGTTCAATGGGCTCGAATGGATGTTCACCATTCTTTTCACGCTGGAGTACATCGCGCGACTGTGCTGCGTGAACAAGCCGCTGCGCTACGCGCTGAGCTTCTACGGGGTGATCGACCTGCTGGCGCTGCTGCCGACCTTTCTCGTCGCGCTCGCGCCCGAGCTGGCCTACCTGATCGACGTGCGCATCCTGCGGCTGCTGCGCGTGTTCCGCATCTTCAAGCTGTCGCGCTATTCGGTGGAGTACCGCGCACTGGTGTCGGCGGTGGCGTCCAGCCGCCGCAAGATCACGGTGTTCGTGGGCTTCGTGATGCTCGTGGTGCTGGTGATGGGCACGCTGATGTACGTGGTCGAAGGCCCGGTGCACGGCTTCACCAGCATCCCGGTGGCGATCTACTGGGCGATCTCGACCATGGCCACGGTCGGCTTCGGCGACCTCGTGCCCAAGACCGACCTGGGCCGCGCGA
The DNA here is from genome assembly GCF_943372545.1 of Variovorax sp. YR752. Classification (NCBI taxonomy): domain Bacteria; kingdom Pseudomonadati; phylum Pseudomonadota; class Betaproteobacteria; order Burkholderiales; family Comamonadaceae; genus Variovorax; species Variovorax sp. YR752. The sequence goes on from NZ_CALRZC010000098.1 coordinate 4,581, forward strand.
TCGCCTCGGTGATGATGCTGCTGGGCTGGGGCGTGCTGGCCGTGCCCACCGGCATCGTGACGGCCGAGATGACGCGGCGCGGTGTCGACGACGACCTGGCCGAGCCGATCGCGCTCGCATCGCGCGGCGTGCTCGCCCTCACGGCGGAGCCGGCTTCAGGCAAGGCGCCGGCGAAGCGGCTCACGCCGTCGGCCAGACGACGCGCCCTTGCGCAGCATCGTCGAGGCGCGCGATGAAGGCGTCGGCCTCGGGTGCGGACAGCGCGAAGGCAAAGCGCACGTCATCGCCGTGCTGCACGTCTTCGAGCACCGCGCCGATGGCGGTCAGCTCGCGCCGCACCAGTCCCTCGAGCGCGTAGGGCACGGCGCACTGCAGGTGGCGCAGGCGCACGAGCGGCACCAGCGTGGCGCCCAGCAAGGCCTGCGCGATGGCATCGGTGTAGGCCCGCACGAGGCCGCCGGCGCCGAGCTTCACGCCGCCGAAGTAGCGCACCACGGTGGCGAGCGCGCCTTCCACCTGCTGGTGGCGCAGCACTTCGAGCATCGGACGGCCGGCCGTGCCGCCGGGCTCGCCGTCGTCGTTCGCAGCCGACTGGCCGCCGGCCATCAACGCCCAGCACACGTGCGCGGCGCCCGGATGTTCGGCGCGCAGCGAGGCGACCACCGCCAGCGCCGCCGCGCGGTCGGGCACCGGTTGCACGCAGCCGATGAAGCGGCTTTTCTTGATGAGCAGTTCGCTGTGAACCGGCTGCGCGAGCGTGAAGCTCATTCCGACCCGATGTCCGTGCGGTGCAAGGGCGGCGTGCTCAGCCGCCCCGCTCGAACTTGAAGACCGCGGTGCTGGCGCGCGCGTTGGGCAGCCAGCGCACGTCGCGGCCGTTCTGCAGGCCGAAGGCGTCGAGCACGCGCAGGTTGTTCTTGCCGGCCAGCACCTCGAAGTCCTTGTAGGTGCCGACGCGGATGTTGGGCGTGTCGTACCACTGGTAGGGCAGGCGGCGCGTCACGGGCATGCGCCCGCGCGCCACGCTCAGGCGGTTGGGCCAGTGCGCGAAATTGGGAAAGGCGACGATGCCGAAGCGGCCCACGCGCGCGGTCTCACGCAGCATGACCTCGGCATTTCGCAGGTGCTGCAGCGTGTCGATCTGCAGCACGACGTCGAAGGTGGCGTCGTCGAACATCGCCAGGCCTTCGTCGAGGTTCAGCTGGATCACGTCGACGCCGCGGCGGATGCACTGCAGCACGTTGCCGTCGGCAATCTCCACGCCGTAGCCGGTGCAGCCGCGCTCGCGCTGCAGCAGGTCGAGCAGGGCGCCGTCGCCGCAGCCCAGGTCGAGCACGCGCGAGCCCTTCGGCACGAGCTGTGCAATCAGTCGCTGATGTTCGATGTCGCTCATTGGAATTCCTTGGCGACGCGTTCGAAGTACGAGCGCACCACGCCCATGTAGCGCACGTCGTCGAGCAAAAAGGCGTCGTGGCCGTGCGGCGCGTCGATCTCGGCGTAGCTCACGTTGCGGCGGTTGTCGAGCAGCGCCTTCACGATCTCGCGGCTGCGCGCGGGCGAGAAGCGCCAGTCGGTCTTGAAGCTCACGAGCAGGAACTTGGCCGTGGCCTGCGCCAGCGCGGTGCTGAGCTGGCCGCCGTGGTGGCGCGCGGGGTCGAAGTAGTCGAGCGCGCGGGTGATCAGCAGGTAGGTGTTGGCGTCGAAGTACTCGCTGAACTTGTCGCCCTGGTAGCGCAGGTAGCTTTCGATCTGGAACTCGACGTCCTGCGTGGAATAGAGGTAGTCGAGCCCCGCCACTTCGCCTTCGACAGCGCTACGCAGGATGCGCCCGAACTTGGCGTTCATCACGTCGTCGCTCAGGTAGGTGATGTGGCCGATCATGCGGGCGATGCGCAGGCCGCGCTTGGGGATCACGCCGTATTCGTAGAAGTGGCCGCCGTGGAAGTCGGGGTCGGTCACGATGGCCCGGCGCGCCACCTCGTTGAAGGCGATGTTCTCGGCCGTGAGGTTGGGCGCGCTGGCCACCACCACGGCGTGCCGCACGCGATCGGGGTACTGCAGCGTCCACGACAGCGCCTGCATGCCGCCGAGGCTGCCGCCCATCACGGCCGCGAGCGTCTGGATGCCGAGCGCGTCGAGCAGCACGGCCTGGGCGTCGACCCAGTCTTCGACCGTGACCACCGGAAAGTCGGCGCCGTAGACGCGGCCGTTGGCGGGGTTCACGTGCATCGGGCCGGTCGAGCCGAAGCAGGAGCCGAGGTTGTTGACGCCGATCACGAAGAAGCGGTCGGTGTCCAGCGGCTTGCCCGGGCCCACCATGTTGTCCCACCAGCCCTCGGAGCGGGCCTGGCCCTCGTACACGCCCGCAACGTGGTGCGAGGCGTTGAGCGCATGGCACACCAGCACCGCATTGCTGCGCTCGGCGTTGAGGGTGCCGTAGGTTTCGTAGGCGAGCGTGTAGCCGCTGATCGAAGTGCCGCTGCGCAGGGCCAGCGGGCCTGCGAACTGCATCGACTGCGGAGTGACGACCAAAGGTGATGGCGACGACATGAATGAAAAAACCCGGCCTCGCCAAAAACGAGCCGGGTTCGGCAGCCGTCTTTAGCAGAATTTATAAAGCGCCCGCAAGCTGAAGCAAATCGGCGCCGGGCAAGTATAGCCCCGTGACTTTTTCCTGCTACCAGCCGACGATCATCACGACGCCCAGCACCAGGAAGATCGCCGCCGAGATGCCGTGCACGAGCTTGATCGGCACTCGCCGCACGATCTTGTCGCCCAGCCACACCACCGGCGCATTGGCCAGCATCATGCCCAGCGTGGTGCCGACGACGACCCAGGCGTAGTCCTGCGTGAAGCGGGCGGCCAGCATGACGGTCGCGATCTGGGTCTTGTCGCCCATCTCGGCCAGGAAGAAGGCGATCACGGTGGTGCCGAAGACGCCGAACTTCGAGACGCCGGGGGCGTCGTCTTCATCGAGCTTGTCGGGAATCAGCATCCAGACGGCCATCGCGATGAACGAGCCGCCCAGAATCCAGCGCAGCACCTCGGGGCCGAGCCAGCGCGTGATGTAGTTGCCGACCGCGCCGGCCAGCGCGTGGTTGACGACCGTGGCAACGAAGATGCCGAGCACGATCGGCCAGGGTTTCCTGAAGCGCGCGGCCAGCAAAAGGGCCAGGAGTTGGGTCTTGTCGCCCATTTCGGCGAGCGCAACCACGCCCGTTGCAACGAGAAAAGCTTCCATGAGAGATGTGGGGTTCCTTGGGCCGAAGGACGCAATTGACCGCACAACACCTTCGGCCATATTCCCGAAGTTGTGCGGTCAAAGGTCTCGCCAGGTGTGTTCACTGCACGCGCCATGTCCTCGTGGGGCAAGGACAAGTCTGTTGACGCGGGCCCTTCTCGTATACGGAAGGCGGCTACTCCCCAATGACCCGCAAATTGTAGCCGCATCGTCAATTCCCCCGGCTCAAACAGGTAGGCGTGCGCTAACTTCGATTGACTTCAAAAGTCGCTACCTCAAGACGCAAATTCATGCTTGCTTTTTTGATATTTCACCCATAATGCACGAGCCTCCCTCTTGATTTTGGGAGGGAGCAACTCGGTGATCGGTCAGTTTCGCGCGGCTCGGCGGCTCTCGTTTGAGTGATGCTTTCGGGACTCCATCGCTTTTCTTGATGTGTTTATAGGAGTCCCTTGATGGGCAACAAACTCTACGTCGGCAACCTGCCTTACTCGGTGCGCGACGGTGATCTCGAACAGGCCTTTGGCCAGTTCGGCGCAGTGACCAGCGCCAAGGTCATGATGGAGCGCGACACGGGCCGCTCGAAGGGCTTCGGCTTTGTCGAGATGGGCAGTGACGCGGAAGCACAGGCCGCCATCAACGGCATGAACGGCCAACCCCTGGGTGGTCGCAGCGTGGTCGTCAACGAGGCACGTCCCATGGAAGCACGTCCCCCCCGCAGTGGCGGCGGTGGCGGCTACGGCGGCGGTGGTGGTGGTTATGGCGGCGGTGGTGGCGGTGGCTACGGCGGCGGCGGTGGTGGCGGCTACGGTGGTGGCGGCGGTGGCCGTTCCGGCGGTGGCGGCGGCTACGGCGGCGGCGGTGGTGGTCGTTCGGGTGGCGGCGGCGGTGGTGGCGATGGCGGTTTCCGCAGCCCCTACGGCGCAGGTCCCCGTGGCGGTGGCGGCGGTGGTCGCAGCGGCGGCGGTGGTGGCGGCTACGGCGGCGGCGGCAACGGTGGGTACTGACCCCCGTTCATTCCTTCGCATGCCTCACGGCACACAAACACAAAAGGCTCCCTCGGGAGCCTTTTTTCTTTGGCTGCGCGCCGCGCCGTTCGGTGCTGCTGACGCTCAGGCTTCGCCGCTGCGCTTCTTGCGCGCCCGGCCCTGCACCGCGCGGTCGAGCACGGCGTTGGGCAGCAGGCGCATGACCTTGGCGACCACGCCCATCTGCCACGGAATCACGCGGTAGCTGGTGCCGGCCGCGATGGCGCGCAGCGCCTGGGCCGCAAAGTCTTCGGGCTGCATGAGAAAGGGCATGCCGTAGCGGTTGCCCTGCGTCAGCGGCGTGTCGATGTAGCCCGGGCACAGCGTGACGACCTTCACGCCGCTGGTGCGCAATTCCCCGCGCAGGCTCTCACAGTACGCCACCACGCCGGCCTTGCTCGCGCAGTAGGCGCCGTGCCCCGGCAGCCCACGGATGGCGGCGACGCTGCCGATACCCACGAGCCGCCCGCTGCCGCGCTGCACCATGGCCTGCACGAAGGGATGGAAGGTGGCGGCCAGCCCCACGTTGTTGACGGCGAAGGTGCGCGCCAGCACGTCGAGGTCCGACCGGTCGGCCGTGTCGATGCCGATGCTGATGCCCGCGTTGGCGATCACCGCGTCGGGCACGCCCTGGCGCGCGATGCAGTCGGCACCGGCGGCCACGATGCTGTCGGTGTCCGCCACGTCGGCACCGTAGACCTGGTAGCGGCCCGCGTCCAGCTGGCGACCCGTGGCCCAGGCGTCGATCTCCGCCGTGCGCCGCGCGACCAGCGCCAGCCGGTAGCCCGCGTCGTAGAAAGACGCGGCCAAAGCCTGGCCGATGCCGCTGGAGGCGCCGGTGATGAAGACGAGCGGTGCGGCGGTGGTCATGTATCGGTCGTCTCCCGGGAACTTGTTTTTGTATTGCAGCCGCTCAGCGCGGCTTGCCCGCCGCGGCCGACGGCACCAGCATGCCGCGCACGCGGCCTGTGAGGTTGGCCACGCCGCTCAGGTTGTCGTAGTCGAGCGAATCGCCGGTGAACTGGTCGCTGCCGCGGATGAGGGTGACCGGCTTGTTCGACTGCACCTTCTCGGTGTCGAGGAACGCGTGCAGGAATTCGCCGCGGAACTCCAGCCGCGGCGTGGCCTTGCCGCCCGCGCTGACCGCCGGTTCGCGGATCACGATCGCGTTGCCGAACAGCTGGATCTCGCTGCCGTCGGCATTCGACAAGCCCCGGTTCGCCGACGAGCGCGTGACCAGCCCCTCGGGCGAGATCGAGCGCATGCGCACCTGGTCGACCTCGATGGTGTCGGTGTCGGGGTAGTGCCGCCCCTCGACGCCGTGCAGCTCGCTGCGCAGGTCGCCGTTGGGCAGGAAGTTCTTGATGACGAAGTCCCGCATGAAGTAGTCGGGCTCGTGCGTGGGTGCGGCCTTGACGGTGGGCTCCAGCAGCTTGGGCGCGTTGCGCACCAGCCAGTAGGTGCCCAGCGCCACGCCGAACATCAGGATGATCGGCAGGTAGATGGTGCTGCGGTCGAGCACATCGCGCGTGAGGTTCCAGGCGCGTCGCAGCTGCGGGCTCATGGTCGGGGTCCCAGGGCAGCGTCGAGCAACGGGCGGTACTGGCCGCAGGCCGTCAGCAGCAGGTCGCAGAATTCGCGCGCCGCGCCTTCGCCGCCGCGCGCGGTGGTGACATAACGCGCCACGGCACGCACCTCGGCGTGCGCGTTGGCCGGCGCCGCCGCGAAGCCGACGCGGGTCAGCACGGGCAGGTCGGGCCAGTCGTCGCCGATGGCGGCGGCCTGCGCCCAGGTGAAGCCGAGCTGCGTCAGCATGGCTTCGGCGGCGGGCAGCTTGTCTTCGGTGCCGTAGCGCACGTGCTCGATGCCCAGCGCCTCGAGCCGCACGCGCAGCGGCTTGGAGTCGCGCCCGGTGATCACGGCCGGCGTAATGCCGGCCTTGCGCAGCAGCTTGAGGCCGTAGCCGTCGAGGATGCTGAAGCGCTTGAGCGTCTCGCCGTGCTCGGTGAAGTACACGCCGCCGTCGGTCAGCACGCCGTCGATGTCGAAGAAGACGATGCGCACATCTTGCGCGGCCAGCAGGGTCTCGGCCTGGAAATCAAGCGGCATCAGATGACCTTCGCGCGCATCAGGTCGTTGGTGTTCACCGCGCCGACGATCACCCCCGCGCTGTCGATCACGAACAGGCGGGTGATGCCGCATTGCTCCATGAGTTCGGCCGCCTCCACCGCCAGCGCGTCGACGCGGATGGTGCGCGGGTCGCGGTGCATGATGTCGGCCGCCTTGGGCGTGCGCAGGTCGGCGCCCGCCTCGATCAGGCGGCGCAGGTCGCCGTCGGTGAAGATGCCCAGCGCCCGGCCATCGGGCTCGACCACCGCGGCGGCGCCGAAACCCTTGATGCTCATCGCGCGCATCAGCTCGCTGACGGTGGCGTTCGGCGGCACGCACGGCACCTCGTCGCCCGAGCGCATGACGTCGCTCAGGTGGGTGAGCAGCTTGCGGCCCAGCGCGCCGCCGGGGTGCGAACGCGCGAAATCTTCGGAGCCGAACCCGCGCGCGTCGAGCAGGGCCACGGCCAGCGCGTCGCCCATGGCGATCTGGGCGGTGGTGCTCGCGGTGGGTGCGAGGTTCAGCGGGCAGGCTTCCTTGGCGACGCCGGCATCGATCACGATGTCGGCGTGGCGCGCCAGGGTGGAATCGGCACGGCCGGTGATAGCGATCAGGGGCACGCCCTGGCGCTTGACCACCGGCAGCAGCACGGTGAGCTCGTCGACCTCGCCACTGTTGGAAATGGCGAGCACAAGATCGACCGACTTGATCATGCCGAGGTCGCCGTGGCTCGCCTCGGCCGGGTGCACGAACATCGCGGGCGTGCCGGTGGAGGCGAGGGTGGCGGCGATCTTGCGGCCGACGTGGCCGCTCTTGCCCATGCCCATCACGACCACGCGGCCGCGCACTTCAAGAATCTTGCGCACGGCCTCGACAAAACTCGGACCGACGCGGGCCTTCAGGCCGAGGACGGCTTCGGCTTCGATGTCGAATGTGACGCGTGCCCGGGCCAGGATGGCTTCGGGGTCGACCATGGGGGTCGGGGCGGGGCGGGAGCTCATCGCCAGATTTTACGAGGCGGGCGCGGTCGGCGATCACATGGCCCGGGGAAGCCCGGGGCACGGACATTGCTCTAGCATCGGCGCCTATGTCTTCGTTCGATCTCACGCTGTTGTATCTGTTGGCCGCGGTGATCGGCGTGGTGGCCTGCCGGTCGCTGAAACTGCCGCCGATGCTCGGCTACCTGACGGCCGGCGTGCTGATCGGGCCGCATGCGTTCGCATTGACGGGCGGCAACGAAACCGAAGGCATCCGCCACCTGGGCGAATTCGGCGTGGTGTTCCTGATGTTCGTGATCGGGCTCGAGTTCAGCCTGCCCAAGCTGCGCGCCATGCGCAAGCACGTGTTCGGGCTGGGCCTGCTGCAGGTGCTGCTGACCATGGCGCTGGCCACCGTCGGCGCGCTGCTGATCGCGACGCAGCTGCCGCCGGCCTGGCAGCTCGGGTGGCAGACCACGCTGGCGCTGTCGAGCGCGCTCACCATGAGCAGCACGGCCATCGTGGTCAAGCTGATGGCCGAGCGGCTCGAACTGGAAAGCGAGCACGGCAAGCGCGTGATGGGCGTGCTGCTGTTTCAAGATTTGGCCGTGGTGCCGCTGCTGGTGCTAATTCCCGCCCTGGGCGCGCCGCCCGAGGCGCTGGCCAAGGCGCTGGGCTTCGCCCTGGTGAAAGCGACCTTCCTCATCGGCGTGCTGCTTTACGGCGGGCCGCGCATCATGCGCTGGTGGCTCACGCTGGTGGCGCGGCGGCGCAGCGAAGAGCTGTTCATCCTGAACGTGCTGCTGATCACGCTGGGCCTGGCCTGGCTCACCGAACTGGCCGGCCTGAGCCTGGCGCTGGGCGCGTTCATCGCCGGCATGCTGGTGTCGGAAACGGAATACAAGCACCAGGTCGAGACCGACATCCGCCCCTTTCACGACGTGCTGCTGGGGCTGTTCTTCATCACCGTCGGCATGTCGCTCGACTGGCACATCGTGGTGGAGCGCTGGCTGCTGGTGGCCGTGCTGCTGCTGGTGCCGCTGCTGTTCAAACTGGGGCTGGTGACGGTGCTGGCGCGGGTGCTGGGCGCGACCTCGGGCGTGTCGCTGCGCACCGGCTTGTACCTGGCGCAGGCCGGCGAGTTCGGCTTCGTGCTGCTGACGCTCGCACAAGAGCGCAGCCTGCTGCCGCCGTGGCTGGCCAACCCGGTGCTGGCGTCGATGGTGCTGTCGATGCTGGCCACGCCCTTCATCATCATGTACAGCAACGCCATCGTGCGCAAGCTGGTGGCCAGCGACTGGCTGCAGCAGTCGCTGCAGATGACGAGCATCGCGCGCAAGACCATCAACACGGCGCAGCACGTGATCATCTGCGGCTACGGGCGCTGCGGCCAGAACCTGGCGCGCATCCTGGAGCGCGAAGGCATTCCCTACATGGCGCTCGACCTCGACCCCGACCGCGTGCGCCAGGCCGCCGCGGCCGGCGATTCGGTGGTGTTCGGCGACGCGGCGCGGCTGCAGGCGCTGATGGCGGCAGGCCTGGCGCGCGCCAGCGCGGTGGTGGTCACCTACCTCGACGTGGGGGGCGCGATGAAGGTGCTGGCCAACACCCGTGCCCACGCGGCGCACGTGCCGGTGATCGTGCGCACCCAGGACGACCACGACCTCGAGAAGCTGCAGGCCGCCGGCGCGACCGAGGTGGTGCCAGAGGCCATCGAGGGTTCGCTGATGCTCGCCAGCCATGCGCTGGCGCTGGTCGGCGTGCCGATGCGGCGCGTGATCCGCGTGGTGCAGGACCAGCGCGACGCGCGCTACAACCTGCTGCGCGGCTACTTCCACGGCGCCGACGACGACAACGCCGACGAGATCGATCACGAGCGCCTGAACAGCTTCACGCTCACGCCGGGCGCACGCGCCATCGGCCAGACGCTGGGACGGATGGCGCTGCCGACGCTGGGCGTGCGCGTGGCCAACCTGCGCCGGCAGGACGGTCAGGCGCGCGTGCCGGACGACGACACGCTGCTGTCGGACGGCGACACCCTGGTGCTGTCGGGCAAGCCCGCCGCGCTGGCGATTGCCATCGAGCGGCTGCAGAAGGGCTGAAGCCGCTCACGCCGGCTCAGTTCAAGAGCGACGGGTTGCGCTTTTCTTCGTCGATGCGCTGCTGACGGCGCACCGCTTCGCACTGCGCGTGCGACCTGTACTCGGGCTTCGTGCACTGGGCCGCCATGCATTGCGCCTTGGCGATGAAGTTGCGGTCACCGCATTGGGCCTGCGGATCGGCTGGTGGGGCCGGTGTTGCGGGCGCGGGTGCCGGGGCGGCCGCCACAGGCGCGGCGGCGGCCGGGGCCTGGGGCGTCGGTGTGGGAGGTGTCACCGGCTTGCGCGGCTTGGCGACGGGCGTCGGCTTGGGTGCGGCTTCCGCGGGCTCGGCGACCGCCTCTGCGGGTGGCGGTTCGACCACGGGCGGCGCCGGCTCGGTCGCGAGGGGCGGTGGCTCGACCGCTGGAGGCGCCACGACCGGCGCTGGCGCAGTGGCAGGAGGTGGCGTCACGGCCAACTCGGGCGCCTTGTTGTCGGTCCCATAGCCCAGCCAGCCCGCGACCACCAGCAGCAGCGCGACGATGAGCAGCCCCAGCCACAGACCGATGCCGCGCGGGCGCAGCACCGGTTCGGGCGGCTTGATGCGCTTGACCTTGATCCGCGTCTTTGGCCGGTCGACCCGTGGAGAGGGAGGCAAGGACGATGCGGCACCTCCGCGCCCCGATGCCACGATCACGGTTTTTTCGTCCATCGGCGACGGTGGCGGTGGCGGCGGTTCGGGCATCCAGCCGTTGGAGGCCGGCGACGATGCGCGCTTCGACTCGGCGGGATCGAACAACGGTGCGGGAATGGTCGGCGCGCGCAGCTGGGCCGGTGCGGTGGTGGCCCATTCGCGGTCGGCAGGACTGGGCGCCGGGGGCGGCACGCGGTCGGCGGCCGACAGCCGGCCACCGCAGCTTCTGCAGAAGTTGGCACCGTCGCGGTTGTCCGCGTCACAGACCGGGCAGATCAAGGCCATGGCTCACCAGCAATTCTCAGGATCAGAAACGAAGACTTGTTCTTGTTGTTGTTGTTGTGCGGCGGCTGGCAGCGCGCGGCGAGCCGGAAGGCTCAGCTCAGCTCAGGTGACGGCCACCCGCTTGGAGCGGTGCGCCATGCGCTTGGCGATCACGGCGCCGAGCGCCATCGCGATGTCCAGCGCCGTGTTGGGCTGGCGGTTCGACATCTCGGAGAACCGCACGGCCGTGAGGCGCCACACGCGTCCCGCGCCCGTGACCACCACGTTGGCCGCATGCGGCTCGCGAGAAAAGAACGAGCCTTCGCCCACCACCGAGCCGGGCGACAGCACGGCCAGGCGCATCTGCTCCTTGCTGCTGACGCGGTGCACGCTGATGGCGCCGCTTTCGACGAAGTACACCGAGCGGTCGTGCGTGCCCTGCGAGATCAGCACGTCGCCGATGGTTGTTTCGATGGGCTGCAAGTAGCCCGCGAGCGTGTCCCATTGCGCGACGCTCAAGGTCAGCGCGAACGCGTCGGCGCTCGGGTTCTCCGCAATGGAGCGGCTCAGGTTCTGGATGGACATGTTTTTCTCGACCCCCGCAAGTGATCCGAAGTATCCGCGAAGGCCCCGAGGTTCGGCTACAACTGTTTACGCTTTCCCCGGCGAAGCGCACGCATGTGTCGCTATTTGCCGATACAGAAGCGCGAAAAGATGACACCCAGCAGATCGTCCGCGCCGAACTCGCCGGTGATCTCGTTGAGCGCGTTCTGCGCCAGCCGCAGTTCCTCGGCCAGCAGGTCGAGCAGCTGCGCCTGCGCCGCCAGGTGGGCGGCCGCCAGCGTGAGGTGCGTCTCGACCCGGGCCAGCGCCTGCACGTGGCGCGCGCGCGCGAGGTAAACGCCTTCGGGCACGGCCTGCCAGCCGGCCATGGCGAGCAGCTGGTCGCGCAGCGCCTCGATGCCTGCGCCGGTCTTGGCCGACAGGGCAATGCCTTCGGCGGGCGGCACGGCCGATGATGCAGCGTCCTGCTTGTTCCACACATCGAGCACTGGCACGCTCGCCGGCAGCTTGCGCCGCAGGCCCGCCAGGATCTCGGCGTCGGCGGCGGCGTAGTCGGGCTGGTCGGCGCGCGTGAGGTCGTGCAGGAACAGCACGGCGTCGGCGCTTTCGATCTGGCCCCAGGCGCGCGCCACGCCGATCTGCTCGACCTCGTCGGTGCTGTCGCGCAGGCCGGCGGTGTCGGCCACGTGCAGCGGCACACCGTGGATCTGGATGGTCTGCGAGACCACGTCGCGCGTGGTGCCCGCGATGGCGCTCACGATGGCCAGCTCGGCGCCGGCCAGTGCGTTGAGCAGCGAACTCTTGCCCGCGTTGGGCTGGCCCGCGATCACCACCTTGATGCCTTCGCGCAGCAACGCCCCTTGTTTGGCACGCAACTGCACGGCGGCCAGCTGCGCCTGCAGCCGCTGAAGCTGGCCCGTGGCATCGGCTTTCTGCAGGAAGTCGATCTCTTCCTCGGGAAAGTCGAGCGTGGCTTCGACCAGCATGCGCAGGTGGATCAGCGCGTCGCGCAGCGTGTGGATCTCGCGCGAGAACGCGCCCGACAGCGAGCGCCCGGCGCTGCGCGCGGCCGCTTCGGTGCTCGCGTCGATCAGGTCGGCGATGGCCTCGGCCTGGGCCAGGTCGATCTTGCCGTTGAGAAAGGCGCGCTGGCTGAACTCGCCCGGCTCGGCCACGCGCAGGCCGGACAGCCGCGGGCGGTGGGTAGCCGGATCGACTTCAGCCGCGGCTTCGAGGCAGCGCGACAGCAAGAGCTGCAGCACAACCGGGCCGCCGTGCGCCTGCAGCTCGAGCACGTCTTCGCCGGTGTAGGAATGCGGCGTCGGAAAGTGAATCGCCAGGCCGTGATCGACCGGCTCGCCCTGCGCATCGCGAAAGGGCAGGTAGGTGGCTTCGCGTGGCTTGAGCGCACGGGCGCACAGCGCTTCGACCAGCGGCGCCAGCCGGGCGCCCGACACGCGAACGATGCCGACCGCTCCGCGCCCCGGGGCGGTGGCGATGGCGACGATGGGATCGGAGGTGCGGGCGAGGGTCATGACAGCGCGATTCTTTCAGCAAAAAGCAAAGGGCCGCGGATGCGGCCCTTTGCGGGTGGCGGAGGCCGTGCGGCTTGCTTACTTGCCCAGCACGCCCAGTCGCTTGTTGATGAACCACTGCTGCGCGATCGACAGCACGTTGTTCGTGATCCAGTACAGCACCAGGCCGGCCGGGAAGAAGATGAACATCACGCTGAACGCGAGCGGCATGATCCACATCAGCTTGGCCTGCATCGGATCGGGCGGCGTCGGGTTGAGCCAGGTCTGGAACAGCGAGGTGAGCGTCATCACGACCGGCAGGATGTACCAGGGATCGGGTGCCGACAGGTCGGTGATCCAGCCAATCCACGGGGCGTGGCGCATTTCAACCGACGACAGCAGCACCCAGTACAGCGCAATGAACACCGGGATCTGGATCACGATGGGGAAGCAGCCGCCCATCGGATTGACCTTTTCGGTCTTGTAGATCCGCATCATTTCTTGCTGCATTTCTTGCGGCTTGTCCTTCAGCCGCTCGCGCATTTCCATGATCTTCGGGTTGATGGCCTTCATCTTGGCCATGCTGGCGTAGGCCTTGGCGTTGAGCCAGTAGAAGGCCGCCTTCAGCAGCACCACGAGCGCGACGATCGACCAGCCCCAGTTGCCCAGGATGCCGTGCAGCTGCGTGAGCAGCCAGTACAGCGGCTTGGAGATGATCGCGAAGATGCCGTAGTCCTTCACCAGGTCCAGGCCGGGGGCGATGGCTTCGAGCTTCTTTTCTTCTTCGGGGCCGGCGAACAGCGCGCTGTTCACGACCTGCGTGGCGCCGGGGGCGATCTTCGGCAGCGTGGCCACCATGGCCACGGTGAAGAGGTTGTCGCCCAGGTCCTTCACGCGGAATTCGCGACGCAGCTGTTCGCTGGCCGGGTCGCCCTTGAGCAGCCATGCCGACGCGAAGTAATGCTGCACCATCGCGATCCAGCCGTCGTTGGCCGGCGGCGGCGGCTCGATCTTGCCCTTGGCGATGTCCTTGAAGTCGAGCTTGTGGAACTTCTTCTCGTTGGTGTACGCGGCCGGACCGGTGAAGGTGTTGGTGCCGAACATGGTGCCGGCGGCCACGGTGCCATGGCGCAGCAGCTGCATGTACAGCTGCGCGTCGCGCGGCTGGTCGCTCACATTGACCACTTCGTGGCGCACGCCGATGACGTAGTCGTCACGCTTGAACACGTAGGTCTTGATGTACTTCAGGCCACCGACCGGGGCGCTTTCGAAGCTCACTTCGAGCGTGTTCTGGCCATCGGCCATCGCGCGCGGACCGGCCTTCGGCGTCATGGCCGTCAGGTGGTTGGGGAAGGCTTCGCCAGCGACGGGGTTCAGCAGGCCGGTCTGGGCGACGTAACGCGTGGCGGGCGAGCCGTTCTCGAACAGCACGACGCGCTTCGTGCGGTCGGCTTCGTCGAACTTGAGCAGTTCGAGGTGGTTGACCGTGGCGCCTTCGCTGTCGATCGTCGCCTTGAACAGGTCGGTGGTCACCACGACCTGCTCGCGCGGCGCGGCCGGCGCCGCCTGCGTGGGCACGGCACCTGCGGTGCCGCCGGCCGCGGCAGCCGCGGTCGGCACGCCGTTGTTGGTGGCGGTACCGGCGGCCGGCGCCGTGACGGCGGGCTTGGTCGACGGCAGGAAGGTCGGCTTGTTGCCGTTGAAGACCTGCCATTGGTCCCACAGCAGCACGAGCGAGAAACCAAAAATCACCCACAGGATCGTGCGGCGGATATCGTTCATGACGAAGACTTCTTGTCGGAGGAGAGAAGAGACGAAAACAGCGATCCTGACTTGTCAGTGCGACGCTGTGATTTCGGTGGAACCGGATCGTGGCCGCCCTGGCACCAGGGCTGGCAGCGCGCGATGCGGTACAGAGTCAGGTAGCTGCCCTTGAGCGCGCCGTGCACTTCCAGTGCCTCGATCGAATACACGGAGCAGGTCGGCGTGAAGCGGCACGACTGCCCGAGCCAGGGGCTCAGCAGCAGGCGGTAGCCCTTCACGAGGCCGATCAGCAGGCGTTTCATGCGGAGGCGCGTGCAGGGGAGGGCGCGGCTGGCGGGCGCCCGGCGCGCGCCAGCAGTTGCTGGAGCTCGGCGCGCACGGCGGCCTTGAGCGCGTCCGAGGAGGCGCTCACGAATACCTTGCGATCGAAACCGGCGCGCAAACGCACCACGTGCGCGGCACGCGGCAACACAACGCCGGGCGCGGCGCTCACGGTGTAGATCTGGCGCTTGATGGCGTTGCGCGTCACCGCGCGGCGTGCCCAGCGCTTGGGCACCATGGCACCCAGCCAGACCTCATCGGACGGAAACAGCAAAGCGGCGCCCGATGCGGAAACATCGAGCGCACAGCGGTGCAATGCGAAATGGGCAGTGCGCGCCACGGTGGCACCTGCGAGGACGGCCTGGAATTGCGCGCGGGTCTTGAGCCGCTGCAAAGAAGCCGGGCCGCGGACGTCGCTGCTGGCGGGGCCAGGCGCAGAGGCTGCAGGAGCCTGCGCGGACGTATCGGCGGCTGACAACGGCAGGTGGGGTGCCGTCAGACGGCCAGGCGCTTGCGGCCCTTGGCGCGGCGTGCGTTGATCACGGCGCGGCCGCCACGGGTCTTCATGCGGACCAGAAAGCCGTGGGTACGGGCGCGGCGGACTTTGGATGCTTGGTAAGTGCGTTTCATGATGGTTTCCTGATTCCCTGTTTGCGCCGGTTTCCGCATGAAGGCATGCACAAACCCGACGAGCGCTGGGGGAGCGAGTTTCGGATGGCCCCCGAAAGACGCTGTGAAGGCTTTTCAGGGAAACCCGCAATTATCGCAAACATTGGCCGCGGGAACAATCTTCGACTGGATTTGCGGGCCTTTCCATGTGCAGCGCAGCATGTGGATAAGGTTTTGACAAGTTAGAATGCCCGGCGCCTTCCAGCAGAGAATATCCACAATACCTATACAAGAAATGCCCGAAGGTTTCCTCACTTTTTCAAGCACCCATGTCGACTGACGGCATCGGCGAAAGCCTGTGGCAAGCCTGCGTCGACCAGCTCGCGCAGGAGCTGTCCGAGCAGCAGTTCAATACCTGGATCAAACCCCTCAACGCGCAGGTCGCCGACGACCTTTCGCGCATGACGGTGTTCGTCGCCAACCGCTTCAAGCTCGACTGGATCCGTGCCCAGTACGCCGGCAAGATCGCGGCCATGGCCGAGAAGATGTACGGCCAGCCGGTCACCATCGAGTTAGCGCTCGCTCCGCGCGAAGCCCCCGTCCGTGTTGCTCCCATGGCCATCATGGCCGAAACGGATGTGCCGCGCGACGTGGCCGGCCCGGGCGAAGAGCCGGCCGCCGCCGGCTTCAAGAACCGCCTCAATTCGGGGCTCACTTTCGACACCCTGGTCGAGGGCACGGCCAACCGCATGGCACGCGCCGCAGCGATGCACGTGGCCGGCATGCCGGGCCATCTGTACAACCCGCTTTTCATCTACGGCGGCGTCGGCCTGGGCAAGACCCACCTGATGCACGCGGTGGGCAATCGGCTGCTGGCCGACCGGCCCGATTCGAAAGTTCTCTACATCCACGCCGAGCAGTTCGTTTCGGATGTGGTCAAGGCCTATCAGCGCAAGACTTTCGATGAGTTCAAGGAGCGCTACCACTCGCTCGATCTGCTGCTGATCGACGACGTGCAGTTCTTCGCCAACAAGGACCGAACGCAGGAAGAGTTCTTCAACGCGTTCGAGGCCTTGCTCGCCAAGAAGTCGCACATCGTGATGACCAGCGACACCTACCCCAAGGGTCTGGCCGACATCCACGAGCGGCTGGTGTCGCGCTTCGATTCGGGCCTCACGGTGGCGATCGAGCCGCCCGAGCTCGAGATGCGCGTGGCCATTCTGATCAACAAGGCCCGCGTCGAAGGCACCGAAATGCCCGAAGAGGTCGCCTTCTTCGTTGCCAAGAACGTGCGCTCCAACGTGCGCGAGCTCGAAGGCGCCCTGCGCAAGATCCTGGCGTACTCGCGCTTCAACCAGAAGGAGATCTCGATCGCCCTGGCGCGCGAGGCGCTGCGCGACCTGCTGTCGATCCAGAATCGGCAGATCTCGGTCGAAAATATCCAGAAGACGGTGGCCGACTACTACAAGATCAAGGTCGCCGACATGTACAGCAAGAAACGCCCGGCCAGCATTGCGCGGCCGCGGCAGATCGCGATGTACCTGGCCAAGGAGCTCACGCAGAAGAGCCTGCCGGAAATCGGCGAACTGTTCGGCGGTCGCGACCACACGACGGTGCTCCACGCGGTGCGCAAGATTTCGGGCGAGCGCCAGCAGCTCACCGAACTCAACCAGCAGCTCCACGTCCTCGAACAGACCCTCAAAGGCTGAAGCCGAATGTCATCAAGAACGCCCCTCGCGACAGCGGAGAATGGCGTCCTGAAAGCTGATTCAAAGAGATAAGAGAAGAGGAAGAAGACATGATCGTTTTGAAGGCAACCCAAGACAAAGTTCTTGCCGCCCTGCAGTCGGTGGCTGGCATCGTGGAGCGGCGTCATACCCTGCCGATCCTGGCCAATGTGCTGATCCGCAAGACCGGCGGCCAGCTGCAGCTGACCACCAGCGACCTCGAGATCCAGATCCGCACCACCGCCGAGCTCGGTGGCGACGAAGGCAACTTCACGACCACCATCGGTGCGCGCAAGCTGATCGATATCCTGCGCACCATGCCGGCCGACCAGACCGTGAGCCTCGAATCGAGCGCCAGCAAGCTGGTGCTCAAGGGTGGAAAGAGCCGCTTCACGCTGCAATCGCTGCCCGCCGAAGACTTCCCGCTGGTGCAGGAAGCCGCCAATTTCGGCCCCGTGTTCAGCGTGCCGCAAAAGACGCTCAAGGACCTGCTCTCGCAGGTCTCGTTCGCGATGGCCGTGCACGACATCCGCTACTACCTGAACGGCATCCTGTTCGTGGCCGAAGGCAAGCAACTGAGCCTGGTCGCCACCGACGGCCACCGCCTGGCGTTCTCGTCGGCGCTGCTCGACGTCGAAGTGCCGCGCCAGGAAGTGATCCTGCCGCGCAAGACCGTGCTCGAAATGCAGCGCCTCTTGTCCGACGCCGAAGGCGCTATCGAGATGCAGTTTGCGAACAACCAGGCCAAGTTCAGCTTCGGCGGCATGGAGTTCGTCACCAAGCTGGTCGAGGGCAAGTTCCCCGACTACAACCGCGTGATTCCCAAGAACCACAAGAACACCGTCACGCTCGGCCGTGCACCGCTGTTGGCCAGCCTGCAGCGCACCGCCATCCTGACCAGCGAGAAGTTCAAGGGCGTGCGCCTGAACATCGAGCCGGGCACGCTGCGCATTGCGTCGAACAACGCCGAGCAGGAAGAAGCCCAGGACGAACTCGACATCGACTACGGCGGCGACAGCATCGAAATCGGCTTCAACGTGACCTACCTGATCGACGCGCTGTCGAACATGGACCAGGACATGGTCAAGCTGGACTTGGCCGACTCCAACAGTTCGGCCTTGTTAACCATCCCCGAGAACGCATCTTTCAAGTACGTCGTGATGCCGATGCGCATCTAGACGCCCCAAGACACAGCGCCTTGCGCACACAACCCGCGGCCCCCCGCGGGTTTGCGCTTTCAAGAGGCGGCGAATTGAGCTTTTGAGAGCCCGACAAATCACGTGAATGCCGTGAGAGACAGAGGAATATCCGAATGAGTGCTGAAGAAAACAAGCCCGAAGTGCCGCACACCGAGCCGGTCTACACCCCCGAAATCCAGATCGTGGCGCCCGAAGGCGTTGTCGCCGACTCCAGCTACGGCGAAGGCGCGATCACGATCCTCGAAGGTCTGGAAGCCGTGCGCAAGCGCCCGGGCATGTACATCGGCGACACCTCCGACGGCACGGGCCTGCACCACCTCGTGTTCGAAGTGGTCGACAACTCCATCGACGAAGCGCTCGCAGGCCATTGCGACGACATCGTCGTGACCATCCACTCCGACAACTCGATCTCCGTCACCGACAACGGCCGCGGCATCCCGACCGGCGTGAAGATGGACGACAAGCACGAGCCCAAGCGCTCGGCCGCCGAAATTGCGCTCACCGAACTGCACGCCGGCGGCAAGTTCAACCAGAACAGCTACAAGGTCTCGGGCGGCCTGCACGGCGTGGGCGTTTCGTGCGTGAACGCGCTGAGCATCAAGCTGCGCCTCATCGTGCGCCGCGAAGGCAAGATCCACGAACTCGAATTCAGCCGCGGCTTCGTGCAGAACCGCCTGCTCGACACCGTGAACGGCTTCGAGGTCTCGCCCATGAAGGTCATCGGCGACACCGACAAGCGCGGCACCGAAGTGCACTTCCTGCCCGACACGGAAATCTTCAAGGAAAACAACGATTTCCACTACGAGATCCTGAGCAAGCGCCTGCGCGAGCTGAGCTTCCTGAACAACGGCGTGCGCATCCGCCTGCTCGACGAGCGCACCGGCAAGGAAGACGACTTCTCCGGCGCCGGCGGCGTGCGCGGCTTCGTGGAGTTCATCAACAAGGGCAAGACCGTCCTGCACCCGAACTCGTTCTATGCAGCGGGCGAGAAGCCGGCCGAAACCTACGGCGGCATCCCCGGCACGCACATCGGCGTCGAAGTGGCGATGCAGTGGAACAGCGGCTACAACGAGCAGGTGCTGTGCTTCACCAACAACATCCCGCAGCGTGACGGCGGCACCCACCTCACGGGCCTGCGCGCCGCGATGACCCGCGTCATCAACAAGTACATCGAAGAGAACGAGTTCGCCAAGAAGGCGAAGGTCGAAGTCACCGGCGACGACATGCGCGAAGGCCTGTGCTGCGTGCTGAGCGTGAAGGTGCCCGAGCCCAAGTTCTCGAGCCAGACCAAGGACAAGCTGGTGTCCAGCGAAGTGCGCGCACCGGTGGAAGACATCGTCGGCCGCCTGCTGACCGACTACCTGCAGGAACGCCCGAACGACGCCAAGATCATCTGCGGCAAGATCGTCGAGGCCGCCCGCGCCCGCGAAGCGGCCCGCAAGGCCCGCGAAATGACGCGCCGCAAAGGCGTGCTCGACGGCATGGGCCTGCCCGGCAAGCTGGCCGACTGCCAGGAAAAGGACCCCGCGCTGTGCGAGGTCTACCTGGTGGAGGGTGACTCCGCCGGCGGCTCCGCCAAGCAGGGCCGCGACCGGAAGTTCCAGGCCATCCTGCCGCTGCGCGGCAAGATCCTGAACGTCGAAAAAGCGCGCTACGAGAAGCTGCTCACCAGCAACGAAATTCTCACGATGATCACCGCGCTCGGTACCGGCATCGGCCGCGCCGGCGCGACCACGGCGGGCGGCGGCGCGGACGACTTCAACGTCGCCAAGCTGCGCTACCACCGCATCATCATCATGACCGACGCCGACGTCGACGGCGCCCACATCCGCACGCTGCTGCTCACGTTCTTCTACCGCCAGATGCCTGAGCTGGTCGAACGCGGCCACATCTACATCGCGCAGCCGCCGCTGTACAAGGTCAAGGTCGGCAAGGAAGAGCAGTACCTGAAGGACGGCCCTGCGCTCGACGCCTTCCTGCTCAAGGTGGCACTGAAAGACGCGAGCATCCAGACCGGCGGCGCCGCCTCGACCACGCTGTCGGGCGAGACGCTGGGCGAGCTGGCGCGCAAGCACCAGGTGGCCGAAGCCGTGATTGCGCGCCTGCGCAACTTCATGGACGCCGAAGCGCTGCGCGCCATCGCCGACGGCGTGGCGCTCGACCTCGACACACCGCCCGCCGCCGAGGCCTCGGCCGTCGCGATGCAGGCCAAGCTGCGCGAGCTCAACACGACCGGCGTGCCGGCCGAAGTGAGCAGCGAATTCGACGCCCGCACCGACAAGCCGCTGCTGCGCATCAGCCGCCGCCACCACGGCAACATCAAGTCCAGCGTGATCACGCAGGACTTCGTGCACGGCGCCGACTACGCGGCCCTGGCCGAAGCCGCCAACACCTTCCGCGGCCTGCTGAGCACCGAAGGCGCGCTGGTCAAGCGCGGCGAGGGCGAGCGCGCCAAGGAAGAGAAGGTCGACGACTTCCGCCAGGCCATGAAGTGGCTGATCGGCGAAGCCGAACGCGCCACCTCGCGCCAGCGCTACAAGGGCCTGGGCGAGATGAACCCCGAGCAGCTGTGGGAAACCACCATGGACCCGACCGTGCGCCGCCTGCTGCGCGTGCAGATCGACGACGCGATCGAAGCCGACCGCGTGTTCACGATGCTGATGGGCGACGAGGTGGAACCGCGCCGCGAGTTCATCGAGCAGAACGCGCTGCGCGCGTCGAACATCGACGTTTGATCGATTCCGCGCCACCGCGCGACACCCTTCGTGTCGCGCGGTGTGCTGCGAAGGCGTTCTGCGGACGCCCCCTTCACTCTTTCACTGCTTGCGCTGCACGAACAGGTTGCGCTTCGCGTCCTCCGGGTACGCGAAGGTGATCTGCCCGTTGCGCACCACACCCATCACCAGCATGTTGGGCGAAATCGCGTCCTTGTCGTTCTCTGAGAACGACTTGTCATAGGTCGTGACCACGCCGTAATACGGCCGCTTGGGCTGCTCGAGTGAGGCCTTGATGAACGGGCCTTCGAGCTTGCCATTCGGCACGTTGAACATCGCGTGCGCCAGCAGGTACGTGGCGTCGTAGGCCTGCGCGGCGGCCATCGGGACCGGGATGCGCTTGGTGTTGAATTTGCGCACGTAGTTGGACAGAAACGACGAGCGACGTTCGTTGCTGGGCTCGGCGATGAAGCTCTGCGCCATCAACGCGCCTTCGGCGGCATCGCGCGCGCCATCGATGAAGGACGGGAAGGACAGCGGCCAGGCGCCGACCTGCGGCACCTTCCAGTTCAGGGCCTGGCGGCCGCGCGCGATGACGGCGTTTTCGGGGCCCACGGTGTAACTGAAGATGACGTCCGCACCGGCCGCCTTGGCCTCCGACAGCTCCTTCGTCAGGTCTTTCACGCCGAGCGGAAAGCGGCCCACGTACACGGGCTTGAGGTTCTTGGCCGCCAGCGCTTTTTCGACGTCCTTCACGCCCGCCTCGCCGTACCCGGTGGTGTCGTGCAGCACGGCGACCCGTTTCCAGCCCCGCGCCAACAGGTCGTCGACCACGAAAGGCGCCTGAATGCTGTCTTTGGGCGAGGTGCGAAAGATATAGCTCGTGACCGGCGGATAGGTCGAGGTCAGCGCTGAACCGGTGGCACAGGGCACGATCAGCGGCAATTTCGCGTCATTGAAAACCGCCAATGATTTCATCGCCACGCCGGTATTGCAGAAGCCGATGGTGGCGACCACTTTGTCATTGACGAGGGCCTGGGATTGCGAATGGCCGATGTCCGGATTGGCCTGATCGTCCTTGATCACGAGTTCGAGCGAGCGCCCGAGATACCCGCCCACGGCATTGATTTCGTCGACGGCCATCTTCACGCCGTTGAGCATGGGCAGGCCGAAATCGGCCGACGGCCCTGTGAATGGGCCGATGACGCCGATGCGGATCGGCGCGGGTTGCTGCGCCATGGCCTGGACAGACATTCCAAAACCCATCAGCAAAAAGATGAACCGGTAATTTGAATGAGGCATTTTGGTTTCAGCGCTTTGGAAGAAAGGCCGAGCCTAATTTCTTTGTGCGCCCGCCAATAGCTAGGGTATGCCCAGTCAATTGCGCACTAATTCCGTCTTTTGTTGCCGATTGAGCACAGACCATGGAGGGGCACCGGATCGAGGGGTGCGCGCGAGCCCCGTCTCAGGGTTTCC
>NZ_CALRZC010000099.1:0-26701 GCF_943372545.1 Variovorax sp. YR752
CAGCGACCGCAGGTCGCGAAGTGAGTTCTGCGGCACGACCCCGGCGCGAGCATCGCAGTGGAGTCGGCGCGCAGCGTCGACCGCCGCCGAATGAGCCACCGGCGGGCGGCGCCTGCCGCGACGCTCAAAGAAGGCACGAAAGCAGACACACACAGACTTCAGCTCAGGGCCGCGAAGCGCCGCTCGCTGGAGTGACTTTCGGCGTCCTTGACCAAAAAGAACGCCTGCGGCCCGGAGATCGGTGGGCGGCAGGCGTGGGCGAAGCCGTCGCAGGGTAGGACGGCTCGGCCAGTGTGGTGGCCGCGCCGGCGGCGCGACAGCGTGTTGCGACGAACTGCGGGAATCGCGGAACGGACTGCGTTCCGCCGCGTTCAGATCGGCTCGGTGCGTCGCATCAGCCAGTCGCGCGCCGCGCCGTCGACGAGCGGTGCAAGCCGCTCGCGCACGGTGGCGTGGTAGGCGTTGAGCCAGGCTACTTCGTCGGTGCGCAGCAGGCTGCGGTCGATGCAGCGCGTGTCGATCGGGCACAGCGTCAGCGTCTCGAAGGCGAGGAACTCACCGAATTCGGTCTCGCCCGCCGGCACGTTCATCACCAGGTTCTCGATGCGGATGCCCCACTGCCCGGGCCGGTACAAGCCCGGCTCGATGCTGGTGATCATGCCGGGCTCCATCGCCATGTGGGCGTCGGGCACGGCCTTGGAGATGCTCTGCGGGCCCTCGTGCACGTTGAGGAAGTAGCCCACGCCGTGGCCGGTGCCGTGGCCGTACTCGAGGCCCTGCTCCCACAGCGGCGCACGGGCGAGGGCGTCGAGCATCGGCGAGAGCGTGCCGCGCGGGAACTTCGTGCGCGACAGCGCCATCGTGCCCTTGAGCACCAGCGTGTAGTCGCGCTTGTGAGCATCCGTGATCGTGCCGATCGGCCAGACGCGGGTGATGTCGGTGGTGCCGCCGAGGTACTGGCCGCCGGAGTCGATCAGCAGCAACCCGTCACCCTCGATGACGGCGTTCGATTCCGGTGTGGCCCGGTAGTGCGGCATCGCGCCGTTGGCGTTGAAGCCGGCGATGGTGGAGAAGCTCAGGCCGACGAAGCCGGGGCGCTTCGCACGTGCGGCGCTGAGCTTCTCGTCGATCGTCAGCTCGGTGATGCGCTGCTCTCCGAGCGCCGCCTCGAACCAGGCGTAGAACTCGCACATCGCCGCGCCGTCCTGGCGCATCGCTTCGCGGATGTGCCCGGCTTCGGCGGCGCTCTTGCGGCTCTTCAGCAGCGTGCTGGGGTTGATCGCCTCGACCACCGGCACCTTGATGCGTTCGCGCAGGCCGAGCGTCACGCGCTTCGGGTCGAGCAGCAGCGTGGCATCGGCGGGCAGGGCGGCGAGCGCCGCCGCCGCATCGGCGTAAGGCGCGAGCCTGACGCCATCGGCCGCCAGCGCCGCCTTCAGCGTCGCATCGATCTTGCCCTCGCCGACGAACAGCGTCGCGCCGTCCAGCGTCAGCAGCAGGTGGGCGAGGAAGACCGGGTTGTAGGTGACGTCCGAACCGCGCAGGTTCAGCGACCAGGCGATGTCGTCGACCGTGCTGATCAGGTGCTGCGTCGCGCCGTGGCGGGCCATCGCCTCGCGCAGTTGCTGCAGCTTGGCGGAGCGCGCCAGCGGTGCCTGCGGTGCGCGATGTTCGTAGACCGGCTCGGCGGGCAGGCCCGGCCGGTCGGGCCAGACTTCGGCGAGCAGGTCGAGGTCGGTGCGCAGCGCTACGCCGGCGCGCTCCAGCACCGCGCGCAGCTGCTGCGCGGCGGCCAGGCCGAGCACGTCGCCGTCGACAGCCACCGTTTCGCCGGCCTTGGCCTCGCGGGCCAGCCAGTCGACGTGGTGCGTCGCCGTGCCGGTCGGGATCTTCACCAGCTCGATGCCGCTGCCGGCCAGTTCGGCTTCGGCCTGCACCCAATAGCGGCTGTCGGCGAACAGCGCCGCCTTGTGGCGTGCCACCACCAGCGTGCCCATCGAGCCGGTGAAGCCGGACAGCCACTGCCGGCCCTGCCAGTGCTCGGGCAGGTACTCCGACAGGTGCGGGTCGGAGGAGGGGACGAGCAGGGCGGCCAGGCCGTGTCGGGCCAGTGCCTCCTGCGTCTTCGCGATGCGGGCCCGGTAGGGCGAGGTGCGTGTGTCCATGGCTCGATTCTAGGAGTGGGGCGTGGCGGACTGCAGGCGCCTGCGCACCATGTGGATATGGCTGCGCAGCGAGTACAGCTCGTCGGCGTAGGACAGCGGCACGCTGATCTTGCCGGCGCGGTCTTCCAGGCTGTCGAGTTCCTGCAGCAACTCGGGTGTGGGTCGCTCGCCCATCGAATCCTCCAGCCGGCGCAACTGCCCGTACCAGCGGAAGATGCGCGAGCGCACGCGGAACTCGTACAGCGGCGGCACCACGCGCGACAGCGGGATCAGGATGGCGACGATCGACAGCATCACCACCCACATGCGGTCGACCAGGTTGGCGATCCAGAACGGCAGGTAGCGCTGCAGCAGCGGCGGGCCGTTGCGGTAGAAGCGCTCCGCCTCGGCGGCCAGTGGCCGCTCGGTGTTCTCGATCGACGGGAAGCTGCCCTTGCGCTGGAACCAGCCGGCACCGCTGTGGATCTGCTTGGCCGCCTGCACGAACAGCTGCGCCAGCGCCGGGTGCAGCGAGTCGCGCGCCACCAGCGTCGCGGTCGGCGCGATCAGGCGGATGTTGGCTGGCGGCTGGTCGCGCGCCAGGTCGACCACACCGCGTGGCAGCATCACCGGGCTGATGAACGGGAAGCGGCGCGAGTAGGCCTCGGCCTGCGGGAAGTCGAACAGCCGCACGCCCGGCGTCTGCAGCAGCATCTGCACCAGCGGCGACTCCGGCGCCGAGGCGAACACCAGCGCGTCGATCTCGCCGGCGAGCAGGCTCACCACGGCCGGCGTCGACGGGTTCTGCACCAGCGTCAGCGACTCGGGCGCGATGCGGTTGGCCTCGAGCAGGCGCTTGACCAGGTTGGGCACGCCACTGCCGGGCGCGCCGATGTTGAGCTTCCAGTCGCCCGGCTTGCCGATGTCGGCCAGCGCCTCCAGCGCCGGCTTGCCCGTTGCGCGCTGCGCCGACTCCTCGCGGTAGAACAGCCACACCGGCTCGTGGAACAAGCTGCCGAGCGACACCAGCCCGGCGTTGGCGGCCTCGTGGTCGGCGCTGCTGGCGTATTCCTGGTCGGCGCCGCCCTGCACGAACGCCAGGTCGACACCGGAGTCGGGGTCGCGCAGCAGCTTCAGGTTCTCGGCGGCACCGGCCGTGCCGCGCAACTCGACCTGGATGCCATGCGCCTTCAGCTGCGCCGCATAGCGCTTGCCGAACTCGGCGTAGGCACCCTGGTCGGCGCCGGTGGCCAGCACCACCTTCTTCGGCGGGTTCGGGTCGAGCACCTTGTAGGCCAGCAACAGCAGCACCAGCGCGAGCAGGATGAACGGGCCGGCGGTGGCGAGCAGGTCGCGCACCGAGAGCAGGGTGTGGCGCAGGGCTTGGGGCATGGCGGTCGGTCCGGCAGCGGAGGCGAGGCGTGACGATAGCGTGCATGGGGCAACCCGCGGTGGCTGCGTTGCCCGCGTTCACCAACCGTAACGCGAGGCCATGGTCAAATGCGGCCCCCGGAAGCGACCCTGCCATGACCCGAACGCTGGACACCACCGAACTCAACGACCTGCTCGACTCGCTGCTGCAGCCCACCGCGCTGGCCGAGCTCGGCGTGCTGGCCGGCTGCCTGGGCCTGGCCTGGCTGATCGTGCGCGTGCTGCGCGGCAAGGTCGCAGCCACGGGCTCGATCTGGTTCGGCGAACGCATCATCGATGGCGTGCTGTTCCCGGTGCTGGCGCTGGCGCTGGCCTTCGGCGCGCGGCTGCTGCTGGCCAGCACGGTGAAGATCGCGGTGTTCAAGCTGGCGATCCCGATCCTGCTGTCGCTGCTGGTGATCCGTCTGGCGGTGCGCGTTCTGCAGGTGACCTTCCCGAGCGCCGGCTGGGTGCGCGTGATCGAGCGCACCGTGTCGTGGATCGCCTGGCTGGCCGTCGTGCTGTGGATCACCGGCGTGCTGCCGCTGCTGCTCGAGGCGATGGACGAGGTCAGCTGGAAGGTCGGCACGACCAAGCTGACGATGCGCAACCTCGTCGAGGGCACGCTGACCGCCGGCCTGGTGCTGGTGGTGGCGCTGTGGATCTCGGCGGCGATCGAGAAGCAGCTGCTGCGCGGCAGCGGCGACGACCTGTCGATCCGCAAGATCGCCGCCAACCTGGTGCGGGTGGTGCTGCTGTTCGTCGGGCTGATCTTCGCGATGTCGGCGGTGGGCATCGACCTGACGGCGCTGTCGGTGCTCGGCGGCGCGGTCGGCGTCGGCCTGGGCTTCGGCCTGCAGAAGATCGCCGCCAACTACGTCAGCGGCTTCGTCATCCTCGCCGAGCGCTCGCTGCGCATCGGCGACATGGTGCGTGTCGACAACTTCGACGGCCGCGTCACCGACATCCGCACCCGCTACACCGTGATCCGTGCGCTGTCCGGCCGCGAGGCGATCGTGCCCAACGAGATGCTGATCACGCAGCGCGTCGAGAACCTGTCGCTGGCCGACATGAAGGTCCTGTTGACCACCAGCGTGCAGGTGGCCTACGGGACCGACGTGCGCGCACTGCAGGCCAAGGTGGTCGACGCGGTGAAGCAGGTGGCGCGGGTGCTGGCCGACCCGGCGCCGTCCTGCCAGCTCGCCGAGTTCGCCGCCGACGGCATGAACCTGAACGTCCTCTTCTGGATTGCCGACCCGGAGAACGGCCAGGGCAACGTGCGCTCCGACGTCAACCTCGCGGTGCTCGAGCTGTTCGCGCGCGAGAACGTCGAGATTCCGTTCCCGCAGCGGGTCATGCACCACATCGGCGGCACCACGGTGGAGAAGGGCGGCGCGTGAGTCGCGTCGACGCCGCTGTCGCCGCGGCGCTCGCGCTGCTGATCGCCCTGTCGACCGCTCTGGCGGCCTGCACCAGCGGCTCGCCACCGCCGGCGGCCCTGTTGGATGGCCCGGAGGCCGGCAGCGGCTTCATCGCCAAACCGGGCTGGAGCGCGTCGCGACACATGGTCGCGGCGGCGCATCCGCTGGCCGCAGAGGCCGGCCTGGCCATGCTGCGCGAGGGCGGCAGCGCGGTCGATGCGGCGATTGCCGCGCAGATGGTGCTGGGGCTGGTCGAGCCGCAGAGCTCCGGGATCGGCGGCGGGCTGTTCCTCATCCATCACGACGGCAAGCGCGTGCAGGCCTACGACGGCCGCGAGACCGCACCGGCCGAGGCGGCGCCAGGGCTGTTTCTGCGCGAGGGCCGGCCGATGGGCTTCGCCGAGGCGCTGGTGGGCGGGCGCGCGGTCGGTGTGCCTGGCGTGCTGCGCGCGCTGGAGCTGGCGCATCGCCAGCACGGCCGGCTGCCCTGGGCGCGGCTGTTTCAGCCGGCGATCGAACTGGCCGAGCGCGGCGTGCCGGTCGGGCCGCGGCTGGCCTCGCTGCTGCGCGAGCCGATGGCGCAGCGGCTGCGCGACGACCCCGAGGCCGCGGCGCTGTTCTTCGACGCCAGGGGCGAGCCGCTGCGTGCCGGCGCGAGCTACCGCAACCCGGCGCTGGCCGAACTGATGCGCCGCGTCGCGCGCCACGGGGCCGAGGCCCTGTACCGCGGTGAACTGGCGAAGGCGATCGTCGTGCGCGTGCGCGGCCACGAGCGCAACCCCGGTGTGCTGAGTGAGGCCGACCTGGCCGGCTACCGCGCCGTCGAGCGCACGCCGCTGTGCTTCGCCTACCGGCGCTGGCGGATCTGCGGCATGCCGCCGCCGTCCTCCGGCACGCTGGCGATCGGGCAGATGCTCGGTCTGCTGGAAGCGCGAAACCTCGCTGCACTGAAGCCGGTGGCTGCGCCCTGGGGATTGGAGCCCGCGCCCGAGGCCGTGCATCTGATCAGCGAGGCCGGGCGCCTGGCCTACGCCGATCGCGACCGCTATGTCGCCGACCCCGCCTTCGCCCCGCTGCCCGGCCGCGGCGTGGTCGAACTGCTCGACCCCGACTACCTGCGCGAGCGCGCGGCACTGATCGGCGAGCGCAGCATGGGCCGCGCCACGCCCGGCCTGCTGCGCGGCGCGCCGGTGAGCCTGGCCGACGACGCCAGCCCGGAGCTGGCCTCGACGACGCAGCTCGCCGTGGTCGACGGCTTCGGCCATGCGCTGTCGATGACCAGCTCGATCGAGAACGGCTTCGGTGCGCAGATCATGGTCAGCGGCATGCTGCTCAACAACCAGCTGACCGACTTCTCCTTCGTGCCGGCGGTCGACGGCGTGCCGGTGGCCAACCGCGTGCAGGGCGGCAAGCGGCCGCGCTCGTCGATGGCGCCGCTGCTGGTGTTCGAGCGCGAGTCGGGCCGCTTCGTGATGGCGCTTGGCTCACCCGGCGGCCCGGCAATCATCAACCACGTCGCCAAGACGCTGATCGCAACGCTCGACTGGCAGCTCGACCTGCAGCAGGCCACCGCGCTGCCCAACTTCGGCTCGCGCAACGGCCCGACCGAGCTGGAGGCCGGGCGCAGCAGCGCGGCACTGGCCGAGGCGCTGCGCTCGCGCGGGCACGTGCTGCGCGTGATGCCGCTGACCAGCGGTGCGCAGGGCGTCGCGCGGCGCGGCGACGGCTGGTTCGGCGCGGCCGATCCGCGCCGCGAGGGCAGCGCCGCCGGCGACTGACAGCCCGCCCGGGCGAACGGGCGTTCAGCCGCGCAGGCAGCCGCCCATCGTGGCGGCGTGGCGGCCGGTCACGATCGTCACGCCCTGGCCCGGCGCGCTCAGCGCTTCGATGCGCAGCACCTGGCTGGCGGGCAACTCCATGCGGAATACGCCGTCGGCGCCGGCGGTCGCGCTGGCGACCAGCCGCCCGTCGGCGCTGAGCGCCTGCACCGCCTGAGCGGCTGGCTGGCTGCGTGCATCGACGACGCAGCCTTCGATGCCGACCGAGGCCGGCGCCGCCGGGGCCAGGCCGAAGTGGTCCTTCTCGATGCGGACCGATTCCCAGTCGCCGGCGCCGCCGCAGGCGATCAGGGAGATGCAGGCGAGCAGCGCACCCGCTGTGGGGGTCATGATGTGCATGGTGAGCTCCGTGAGCGTGTTCAGTGCGAGCCGAGGGCGCGCGGCGCCAGGCCCTTGAGGTGGAGGTAGAGGGCTTCGAGGTCGACGTCGCTCATCTCCTTGAGCGCGCCGAAGGGCATCACGCCACTGACGGCACTGCCGTCCGCGC
This sequence comes from Variovorax sp. YR752, assembly GCF_943372545.1. NCBI lineage: Bacteria > Pseudomonadati > Pseudomonadota > Betaproteobacteria > Burkholderiales > Comamonadaceae > Variovorax > Variovorax sp. YR752. The sequence goes on from NZ_CALRZC010000099.1 coordinate 7,301, forward strand.
GCCGGCCGCTGCGCATCATCGAGACGAACTGCTTCGCATCGGCGTAGCGCGGCATCGCGCTGCCCTGGCCGGGCGTGAGGTTGGCCGCGGCCGGCCAGTCCGGCGGCGCGCCGGGAATGCGCCCGCCCGACAGGCCCGCGCCATGGCAGCCGATGCAGGCGTTGGCCACGTAGGCGCCGTGCGCGGTCGAGACGGCCTCGGGCACCGGTGACGAAGGCGGCAGAGCGTGGTCGATCTTCTCGGCCGCGTCCTTCAGCAGGCCTGCGCCGTAGGCCACGCGCACTGGCAGGGGCAGCTCGATCTGCGCCGCGCCGCCTTCGGCCGCCGGCATCTGCTGCAGGAAGGCGACCAGCGCCGCGAAGTCGTCGTTGGTGAGGCGGTTGTAGTCCTCGCTGGGCATGATGATCAGCGGCCGGCCACCCGGGGCGACGCCGTGGCGGATCGCGCGGTCCCAGTCGTCCATGCGGTAGGACGCCAGCACGGCGCTGCGCTGCGTGATGTTCGGTGCGCGCAGGCGCAGTCCCTTGCCGTCGTCGATGAAGGTGCGGCCGGCGCCGTCGCTGCCGTGGCAGTCGGTGCAGCCGCGCGAGCGGAACAGGTAGCCGCCGCGCTCGATCGCCGCGGCATCGCTGCGCGCGGCCACCGCCTCGAGGCGCACCTCGACGTGACGCGCCGCCTTGCGGTGCCCGTTGACGAACAGCAGCGCAATCGCCAGGGCGATCAGGATCAGGAGTGCGAGCAGGGTCCAGCCGGCTCGCACGAGCCAGGTCTTCATGATGGTTCGGTCTCGAAAGGGGAGCGGTCAGCGCACGTTCACGAGGCCGGGCTGCTGCGGCACGCCGAGGGCGCGCGCCAGCTTGTCCCAGGCGCCGTCATCCAGGTGCGGGCGAACGAGGTCGAGCACAGCCTGGAAGGCCGGTGCGGGTGCTGCCGCCTGCATGCCGCCGAGGATCTGCGCACGCTCGGCCGGGCTGGAGGCCGGGATCATCCAGCGCATCACTTCCATCGTCTCCGAGGGCGGCAGGCTGGCCAGGATGCGGTGGTGCAGCGCCAGCAGTTCCTCGTCGCTGTAGTGGGCCCACAGCGCGGCGTTGTTCTGCGTCTCCTCGACGTTCATGTGCTGGAAGTTGTCAGCGACGAACAGCGCCAGGTGGCGGTACAGGCGCAGGGCCAGGCCCGGGCGGGTTGCATCGTCGGCCTGCGCGACACCGCGGGCCTCGGCACGCAGCGCCTCGATGTGGGCGAAGTGCTCGACGTGGTCACCGGCGGTGCGTGCGGCGCCACGCGGCTGGCGCGCCTCGATCGCGGCGTGCACGAAGTCGTTCTCGTGGTGGATGTGCTGCTCGCACAGCGTCATCAGATCCTCGAACTGGCCGAGCGTGCGCGCCAGGTCGGCGCTGTCGCGGGTGTCCATGCGGCCGACGCTGTGCAGCGTGTCGGTCATGAAGTGGCGCAGCGCCTTGTGGATGCCGACGTAGAGGTCGAGGCGGTTCGCGGTGGCAGCTTGCGTGGTCGGGCGGGAAGTGGTGGCGGTGGTCATGGTGATGTCCTTGGCGTATCGGTTGGGTTTCCGGGGTGCCGCATCACGTTGCGGCATGGTCGTCAGTGTTCCGCCGGGGCGGCTTCCGGGCATCGCCCGGAGGAGCCATCCGCGGGCCATGGCCCGCCGGGAGCAGCGCGGGCAAGTGGTCAGATCTCCTCGAACTTCCAGCTCAGCTGCGCCTTCACCGAGCCCTCGGTGCGGCCGCGGCCGGCCTCGCGGGAAGAGACCAGCGGCAGCGTGGTGCTGGCACTGCCGGCGCGCGGCGCCTGGCGGGTGCGCTCAGCCACCCACTGGGCCACGTTGGCCAGGCCGCCGAGCCGGTCGACGCTCTTCGTGCTGCGGCCGCGCTCGGTGTGCACCGAGCTGACCACCGGCTCGGGCAGGCCGAAGCCGGTGTCGGTGGTGATGGTCCCGCTGCGCAGGTCCAGCACCAGGTTGAAGCTCAGGCACAGCAGGCGCAGTTCGTCCGCGGAGGGCCGCTGGGCATCGCTGCGCACGATGCGCCAGGGCACCGGGCCCTGCACGTCGGCGTAGCGGCCCTCGATGGTCTCGTCGACGCGCACCTCGACCTGGGCGTCGCAGCGGTCGATGCCGTTGAACATCAGGTAGCGCTGGTCCTCTTCGTCGTCTTCCGCTCGGGCGGTCTGGGCGTGACGTACCAGCTGCGCCTGCCGGGCCGGGTCGGACGTGACCTGCGCGGCCACCTGCGGCGCCAGCATGCGCATCAGGCAGTCGCGGTCGGTGCCGCAGGCGGCCTGCGCCTTGCGCGCCATCTCCATCTGCTTCGCCGGGTCCATCACCGGCGGCATCGTGCCCACCGGCTTGCGCGCCTGGGCTTCGGCCACCCGGGCCTGCACCTGGGCCGACTGGGCCATCATCTTCTGCGCGTAGTCCGGCGCCTTCGTGTTGACCGACGTCGGCTCGCCCTCGGCGCGCAGGAAGGTGACGATGCGGTAGTGCCGCTTCAGCGTGGTCTGGCTGCTGTCGCCGGCGTCCTGCCAGCGGCTTGCGCCCTCGAGGTTCAGTTCGAGGGTCAGCCGGCCGCGGCGTTCGGCGGCCTGCGCCGGGACGACGAGCAGCGACCAGCCCAGCAGGGCCAGCAGCAGCGGGATCAGCACGGTCGCCGGCAGCAGCGGGCGAGAGGGTTCGGTGTGACGGTCGGGTCTCATGGGGTGGTGTCCTGGATCGGGCAAGGGGGGAGATCGGTGGGCTCGTCGGCCGGTCGCGGCGGCTGGGTGCACACCCAGACGAGGTGCAGCGCCGCACCGCCGTTGTTGGCGACGCGGAAGCAGCAGCCGGTCGGGATCAGCAGCGAGCAGGGCGCCTGGAAGCGCTGCGGCCCGCCGTCGATCAGCAACTTGCCGGCGCCCTCGTGGGCGACGGCGACCAGTTCGCCGCCATGGCGCATCTCGCGGGTCGACGCGCCGGGGTCGAGCCGGGTCGTCCACACCTCGAAGCCGGCGATGCCCTGCTCGCGGCCGACGGCCACCAGGCGGTGTTCGCCGCCGGTGTGTTCGCAGCGCAGGTGGGCGTGGTGGACGATGTGCATGCACGGCGCGCCGGCGGGTGGCGCGGGTGGGGTTGACGATGGATGTCAGTGTTCCCGCGCCGCGCCGGCGCCGCATCGCCCGATGGAGCCATCCGCGGGCCACGCAATGGCGCGCTGCCCCACAATCGCCGCCCCATGGACCACAGCTTTCTCTCCGCCCTGATCCTGCTGCTGCTCGTGCTCGACCCACTGGGCAGCCTGCCGATCTTCATCCCGATCATGAACGGCGTGCCGCGCGAGCGGCGGCGGCTCGTGGCGCTGCGCGAGGTGGCGATCGCCTTCGGCGTGCTGCTCGGCTTCATGTTCACCGGCGAGGCCTTCCTGCGCGTGATGCACCTGTCGGAGCGATCCCTGGAGGTGGCCGGCGGCGTGATCCTGCTGATGGTGGCGATCCGCATGATCTTCGGCCACGAGGGCGGGGTCTACGGCATGCCCGAGGGCAAGGAGCCGCTGATCTTCCCGCTGGCCGTGCCGCTGCTGGCAGGGCCTTCGGCGATGGCGACGGTGCTGCTGCTGGCCTCGCGCCAGCCCGAGCGCGTGCTGACCTGGGTGGCGGCGCTGACCGTGGCAATGGCGGTCTCCGGCGCGGTGCTGCTGCTGTGCGAGCGCATCCGCCGCCTGCTCGGCGACTCGGTGGTCGCGGCGACCGAGAAGCTGATGGGCCTGGTGCTCACCGCCATCGCGGTGGAGATGATCCTGGCCGGGCTGAAGCGCTACTTCCTCGGCTGACCATCCCGGCGCCGAGGCAATCGATGAGGCAATGAAAAAGGGCCGGTCTTTCGACCGGCCCTTTCAGACGCTGTGAACTTCCGGGATCAGAAGTTGTGGCGCACGCCAAGCGCCACCGCGCTGGCGGCGTCGGTCGAGTCCGCCTTGACGCGGTTGTAGAACGCGAACAGCTTGGTGCGCTTGCTCAGGTTGTAGTTGGCGCCGAAGGTGTACTGCTTGGTCTTCTCTTCGAGCACCACACCGTTGCTCTCGAGTTCGCCGGCAGCGCCGTAGGCGGCGTGCAGTTCCGTCAGACCCATGGTGTACATGCCCGACAGACGCCAGATGGTCTTGCTGGAGTCAGCCGCCTCGTTCGTGTAGCGCTGAACGTAGCCGGTGACCAGCGCCGCGCCGAACTCGTAGGCGCCGCGGAAGCCGAACTGGCTGTCGCCGTCCTGCACCTTCTCGTAGCCGAAGCCAGCGGCCAGCGGGCCGCCAGCGTAGTTGGCGGCCAGGTCGATGATGCGGTTGCCGGTGGGGCCTTCGCCCAGCGACACAGCGCCTTCCAGCGTGACCGGGCCGAAGGCCGGGGCGCGGTAGGCGATCTTGTTGTTGTCGTTGCCGAGGTACTTGTACAGCGCGTCGGACGAGGTGCCGGTGCCGTGGTTCAGCAGGTCGGTGTAGTCCGAGGTGGCGAAGTAGGCTTCGCTGGTGAAGTGGCCGAGGCGCACCGTACCGAAGTTGCCGCCGAGGTAGACCTCGCTGGTGCCCGCGCCGCCCCAGAAGGACGTGCCGTTGGTCGAAGCGCCGTTGTCGATGTTGAAGCGATGCTCCAGCACGAAACCGGCCTTCATGCCGCCGCCCAGATCTTCGACGCCCTTGAAGCCGAGGCGCGAACCGTTGTTCTGCAGAACCCACACGTTGTCAGCCGACGTGATGTTCTTCTGACGCTCGAGCGAGGTGTTCAGGCGGCCGTAGACGGTGACGCTGCTTTGGGCCAGGGCGGCGCCGCTGGTCAGGGTGGCCACAGCGGCCAGGATGAGAGAGCGCTTCATGTAGATCCTTATGGTCTTGAAACACAACCGGTTGACACATGTCACCGGACCGGAAGCCCAGATGTTAGTTGACAGATCGAGGAAAACCCGCGGTTCCGTTGCTGCAGCGCGACAATCAACCGACCAACGGTCAGCGGCCGCGCAGGTGAGACGGGGCCTCGAGTCGCTTTGCCAGCACCGAGAGCGTCAGCGTCAGCACCAGGTAGACGGCCGAGATCGCCAGATACGGCTCCCAGTAGCGCGAATAGGCGCCGGCCACGGTGCGCGCGGCCAGCGCCAGCTCCGCCAGGCCGATCGCCGAGACGAGCGAGGAGTCCTTGATGAGGGTGACGCCCTCGTTGACCAGCGCCGGGATCATTCGCCGGAAGGCCTGCGGCAGCACCACGAAGCGCATCGCCTGTGGATGCGTCAGGCCCAGGCTGTAGGCCGCCTGGGTCTGGCCGGTGTGGATGCTCTGGATGCCGGCGCGGAAGATTTCCGAGATGTAGGCGCCGGCGTTGAGGGTCATTGCCAGCGCGCCGGAGAAGAACGCGCCGTGCGACTGGCGGAACTCGCGCGCGGCCTCGCCGGAAAGCAGCAGCCCGCTGTCCGGATGCACCAGTGCCGGCATCAGCGCGAAGTGCACCAGCAGGATCTGCACGAACAGCGGCGTGCCGCGGAAGAAGCTGACGTAGGCCACCGTCACCGCCCGCGCTGCCTTGAGCAGCCAGGCGAGCGGGACGGACTTCGGCGCCGGGGCGTCGCGTGAACTGCTGACCAGCCCGAGCAGCACGCCGAGAAGCAGCCCGGCGCCGATCGAGACGATGGTGAGCTGGATCGTCATCCACAGGCCGTTGAGGAACAACGGCCCGTAGCCGGCGAGGATTTCCCAGCGCAGGTCCACGCGCGCCTCGCGCGGTTTACTTCGACGCGGCCGTGGCCGGGGCGGCCGGGGCGGCGCCGAAGTACTTGGCGTAGATCTGGTCGTACGTGCCGTCGGCCTTGATGTCGGCCAGGCCCTTGTTCAGCTTCTCCAGCAGTTCGGTGTTGCCCTTCTTCACGGCGAAGCCGTACTGCTCGGGCGCGAAGGCCTTGTCGCTGACGGTCTTGAACTTGGCGCCCGGGTTGTTGGTCACGTAGTTCACGACCACGCCGTTGTCGGCCACCACCGCGTCCACGCCGCCGGCTTCCAGCTCCTTCAGCGCCAGCGGGGTCGACTCGAAGCGCTTGATGTTCGCGCTGTTCTTGCCCTGCTGCTTGGTCACGGCCTCGTCGCCGGTGGTGCCGGTCTGCACGCCGACCTTGAGCTTCTTCAGGTCGTCGAACTTCGTCACCTTCGAAGTCGCCTTCACGGCGATCAGCTGGTAGGCGTCGAAGTAGGGGTTGGTGAAGTCCATCGTCTGCTTGCGCTCGTCGGTGATCGTGATCGACGAGGCGAGCAGGTCGCGGTCGCCCTGGGCCAGCGAGTTGAAGATGCCTTCCCACGGCGTGTTGACGAACTTGACCTCGATGCCGGCCTTCTGGGCCACGGCGGTCACGACGTCGATGGTCAGGCCGACGATCTCGCCCTTCTCGTTCTGCGACTCGAAGGGGGCGTAGGCGGCGTCGGTGCCGACCATGTAGACCTTGGCCGGCGGCGGCGCGGCGGCGACGGAGGCGGCTTCGGCCGGCGCGGCGGCGGCCGGCGCGGCAGCCTCGGGCTCCTTCTTGCCGCAGGCGGCGAGCAGCACGCCTGCGAACAGCAGGCCGGTGGTTTGCAGGAAACGACGGGTGGTGATGGTGGTCATGAAGTCCTCGGTGAAGGAATGTCGGGAGCCCGGACGGATTGGTCTTCGGGCGTGGCGCGCAGTGTAAGCGGGAGGCGTGCCAGCCCCGGGGAGCGCCGGCCCGGGGAATCCCCTCAGACAGCCCGCGTCAGGTAGGCGATCTCGTCGTCGCTGAAGCCGGCGGCGCGGCGTGCCGCGTCATTGAAGGGTGGGCGCAGCTTCGGTGCGGCGTAGCGCTCGACCAGGCCGGGGTAGATCGCCACCGGGTCGAGCCCGGCGCGCTCGCAGCAGAAGCGGTACCAGCGATTGCCGATGGCCACATGGCCGATCTCGTCGCGCAGGATCACATCGAGGATCTCCACCGCGCGCGCATCGCCCGCCTTCGCCAGCTTGGCCTGCAGCGGCGGCGTGGCGTCCAGCCCGCGCGCCTCCAGCGTGCGCGGCACCAGCGCCATGCGGGCGACGATGTCGTGCGCGGTGCGCGCGGTCATCGTCCACAGTCCGTCGTGGGCGTCGAAGTCGCCGTAGTCGTGGCCGAGGCCTTGCAGGTGCTCGCGCAGCAGCGTGAAGTGCAGCGACTCCTCGGCGGCGACCCGCAGCCAGTCGCGGTAGTAGGCCTCGGGCAGGCCGGCGAAGCGCCAGACGGCGTCGAGCGCGAGGTTGATCGCATTGAACTCGATGTGCGCGATCGAGTGCAGCAGCGCGGCGCGGCCTTCGAGTGTGAAGGGCGAGCGGGTCGGCACGTCCTTGGGCGCGACGAGTTTCGGACGCGCCGGGCGCCCCGGCAGGCCGGCGGGCTCAGCCAGCGACGCCTCGGCGTCCACCGGGAGTGCAGCCCCCGAGAACAGCGCACGCACCGAGGCCGCCTTCGTCGCCGGGTCGGCGATCTGCAGCAGCTTCAGCGCCTCGTGTCGCAGTTCCATCGAGCGATTATCGGCGGCGGCCTCGGCGGCGCTTGGGCGGCGCTTGATAAGCTCGCGGCCATGCCCCGTCCGCACAGCCACGTCCTCATCGTCCTCGCCGACACCACGTTCCGCCGCCAGTTGCTCAAGGGCCTGGCGGCCGCCGCCAAGAGCCTGGACAACCCCTGCGGCCTGGCCTTCACCGGCACCGATTGCGCCGACGAGGCGCTGCGCATCGCCCGCGAAGACGGTGACCTGCAGAGCGTGCTGGTCGACGGCCTCGGCGATGCGAACGGCGACCGCCCCTGGCAGGCCGAGGCGCTGGTCCAGGCGCTGCACGCCTTGCGCCCCGAGCTCGACCTCTACGTGCTGGTCGACAGCGCACGCGACGAGGAGACCGTCGGTGCGCTGACCCGCGAGGCGATAGACGGCTTCTTCATCCGCGACGAGTCCGACCCGCGCGGCTGGTTCCGCATCCTGCAGGCGGAGATCCAGGAGAAGTCGCGCACACCCTTCTTCGACGCGCTGCGCGAGTACGTGCTGATGGCCAAGGACGCCTGGCACACGCCGGGCCACTCCTCGGGCGACAGCCTGCGCGGCAGCCCCTGGTCGGCGGCCTTCCACGAGTTCCTCGGCGAGAACATGCTGCGCGCCGACCTGTCGGTCTCGGTCGACATGCTCGACTCGCTGCTCGACCCGAAGGGCGTGATCCTGCAGGCGCAGGACATGGCAGCGCGTGCCTTCGGTGCGCAGCGCACCTTCTTCGCCACCAACGGCACCTCCACCGCCAACAAGGTGATCTTCCAGACCTTGCTGGCGCCGGGCGACACGCTGCTGCTCGACCGCAACTGCCACAAGTCGGTGCACCACGGCGTGGTGCTGTCGGGCGCGAAGCCGGTCTACCTGAACAGCTCGGTGAACCGCACCTACGGCCTGTTCGGCCCGGTGCCGAAGAAGACGCTGTTCGAGGCCATCGAGGCCCACCCCGACGCGAAGGCGCTGATCCTCACCTCCTGCACCTACGACGGCCTGCGCTACGACCTGCCGCCGATCATCGCGGCGGCGCATGCCAAGGGCATCAAGGTGATCATCGACGAGGCCTGGTACGCCCATGCACGCTTCCATCCGGCCTTCCGCCCGACGGCGATGGAGGCCGGTGCGGACTACGCGACGCAGTCGACCCACAAGGTGCTGTCGGCGCTCAGCCAGGCCAGCATGATCCACGTGAACGACCCGGACTTCGACGCGCACCTGTTCCGCGAGAACTTCAACATGCACGCGTCGACCAGCCCGCAGTACGGGATCATCGCCAGCCTCGACGTGGGCCGCCAGCAGGCGGTGATGGAGGGCTACAAGCTGCTGCAGCGCACGCTGGAGCTGGCCGCCGAACTGCGCGAGGCGATCGATGCGACGAACGTCTTCCAGGCGCTGACGTTGACCGACCTGCTGCCCGAGGAGGTGCGCGACGACGGCATCCAGCTCGATCCGACCAAGATCACGGTCGACATCTCGAAGTCGGGCTACACCGTCGACGAGTTCCAGCAGGTGCTGTTCGAGCGCTACAACATCCAGGTCGAGAAGTCGACCTTCAACACGGTGACGCTGCTGCTGACCATCGGCACCACGCGCAGCAAGGTGTCGCGCCTGCACGATGCGCTGCTGCGGCTGGCGCGCGAGGCGAAGGCGCCGCGGCGGCTGGTGAAGGCGCCGGAGATCGCCGGCTTCACCTCGCTGCGCTTCCTGCCGCGCGATGCCTTCTACTGCGAGGGCGAACTGCTGCCGCTGCTCGACGACGACGAACACGCCAACGCCGCGCTCGACGGGAGGGTCTGCGCCGACCAGATCGTGCCGTATCCGCCGGGCATCCCGGCGCTGGTGCCCGGGCAGGTGATCACCCGCGAGACGGTGCAGTTCCTGCTGAGCCTGATGCGCTCGCACAAGCGCACCGACCTGCATGGCGTGGTGCACGACGGCTACACCCCTTGCATCCGTGTGATGACCCTGGCCGAGGAGCGCAGCAACCGCGCGCTCTGACTACACTTCGCGCCTTTCCCGAAAGCAGTCCATGGCGATCTACCAGCTCGACGACGACATCCCCCGCATCGCGGACAGCGCCTGGGTGGCCGACAGCGCCCAGGTGATCGGCCGCGTCGAGTTGCAGGAAGGCGCCAGCGTCTGGTTCGGCGCCGTGCTGCGCGGCGACAACGAATGGATCACCGTCGGCCGCGGCTCCAACGTGCAGGACGGCAGCGTGCTGCACACCGACATGGGCAGCCCGCTGGTGATCGGCGCGGACGTGACCATCGGCCACCAGGTGATGCTGCACGGCTGCAGCATCGGCGACGGTTCGCTCATTGGCATCCAGGCGGTGGTGCTGAACAACGCCAGGATCGGGAAGAACTGCCTGGTCGGTGCCGGTGCGCTGGTCACCGAAGGCAAGGAGTTCCCGGACGGTTCGCTGATCATGGGCTCGCCGGCCAAGGTGGTGAGGCAGCTCTCGCCGGAACAGTTCGAGCGCATGAAGTACGGCGCGATCCACTATGCCGAGAACGCCGAGCGCTATCGCAAGCGTCTGAAGAAGATCGCCTGATGTCCGAACTGCACAAGTTCATTTTCGAGGGCCTGCCGGTGCGCGGCATGCTGGTGCGGCTGACCGAGTCGTGGCAGGAGCTGCTGGCGCGCCGCGAGGGCGCCAGTGACGCCTTCCCGACGCCGGTGCGGGCGCTGCTCGGCGAGATGGCCGCGGCCGGCGCGCTGATGCAGGCCAACATCAAGTTCAACGGCGCGCTCATCCTGCAGGTGTTCGGCGACGGGCCGGTGCGCCTGGCCGTGGCCGAGGTGCAACCCGACCTGGCCTTCCGCGCCACCGCCAAGGTGGTGGGCGAGGTGAAGCCGGATGCGAAGCTGGAAGCCATGCTGAACGTGAGCGGCAAGGGCCGCTGCGCGATCACGCTCGACCCGAAGGACAAGCTGCCCGGCCAGCAGCCCTACCAGGGCGTGGTACCGCTGCATGGCGACCGGCGCGAGCCGCTGCAGGAGCTCTCCCAGGTGCTCGAGCACTACATGCTGCAGTCCGAGCAGCTCGACACGCGGCTGGTGCTGGCTGCCGACGACCGCATCGCCGCCGGGCTGCTGATCCAGCGCCTGCCGGTCGAGGGCGCCGGCAACCTCGGCGGCCAGCGCAACGAGGACGAGATCGGCCTGAACGAGTCCTTCAACCGCATTGCCCACCTCGCCGCGACGCTGACGCGCGAGGAACTGCTGACCCTGGATGCCGACACCATCCTGCGCCGCCTGTTCTGGGAGGAGCAGCTGCGCCGCTTCGAACCGATGGCCGGCGTGCACGGCCCGCGTTTCGAGTGCAGCTGCTCGCGCGAGCGTGTCGGCAGCATGCTGCGCAGCCTCGGCCGCGACGAGATCGAGGGCATCCTCGCCGAGCAGGGGCGGGTGGAGATCGGCTGCGACTTCTGCGGCCTGAAGTACCACTTCGATCCGGTCGACGCCGCCGGCCTGTTCATGCCGGCCGGCTCGCAGCCGCCGGGCAGCAGCACGATCAACTGAGCGTCAAGCCGCGCCTCACTGCTGGAACAGCCGGCGCTGCTCGGCTTCCTTCAGCTTCACGCACACCGGATCGGCCGCCAGCTCGGAGCGGCCGCATTCGCGCTGCTCGCAGAAGCCGCGGGTGATCAGGTTGCTGCCGGCACAGCGTTCGGAGACCGTCTTCGGCCGTTCGGGCGCCACAGGCGGCGCAGCGACGGGTTCAGCCGGCACTGCGGCGGGCGGGGGCGCGGCGCTGGCGGCCGGCGGTGCGGCCGGCGCACTCGACAGCGCCCGCTTGCGCGCCACCGGTTCGGGGATGCGCTTGCGCGTATCGGCGGCCGAGGCCGGCGCGGCAGCCTGCGCCGTGCTGGCGCCGGGGCTGGCCACGACGGCACTCGCCGCGGCGACGGCGGCAACGGGCATCGAGGCAAACTCCGCTGCGGCAGGCGGCAGCGGGGCCGAGGCGGCTGCCGCCGTCTGGGAGGCTGGGGCTGCTGCGGCCGCCACGGGCGATGCCGCAGGCGCCGCCGTGTCGGGCGTGGCGGGGGGCGGCGCCTCGTCGCCAGAGCGCAGCAGCCAGGCGCCGGCGGCGACGATCAGCACCCCGGTGGCCAGACCGAGCAGCAGCGTGCGACCGGACTTGCGCACCGGCATCGGCACCGCGGTCTCCTCGATCGGCGGCAACGGTGCCGGCGCGGTGTGCTGCATCACCAGCGTCGGCGCGGACAGCGGGTCGAACTGATCGTCCTCCGGCAGCAGCGAACGGCCCCAGCTCGGCGGCGGCAGCGCCGCGCCGCATTGCCGGCAGACGAGCGCGCCGTCGGCGTTCTCGGCACTGCATTTGAAGCAGACAAGGGCCATGGGCAGGGCGGCTGGGAGGACGCGGAACGATATCAGAGCGTAGTCAGCCAGTGGCGCTCGCAATCGGCGTCGCCGCAGCGATCGCAGACCCACTGCCAGCGCCGACCTTGCGTGGATGGCGGCTGGCGACGCCGCTCGAAGGCGGCCAGCGCATTGGCCAGTCGCGCCGGCCCGTGGCCGAACACCACGGCGCATTCGAGCTCCGCGCGGGTGAGCGCTGCACGCACCTTGGCGTCGACCGGTTCGCGCACATGCGGGCCGTCGCGCTGCATGCCGTCGGCCTGCCAGGGCAGGTCCAGCGCGGTGAGCAGCGTCAGGTCGCAGCGCGCGTGTGCAGCCAGGGCCTCGTCGTAGAGGCTGGTGTCGCCGAAGACGTGGTCGCTGTAGACGGCGATCATCAGCGCGCTGGTGTCGGCGATCACGATGTCGTGCCGTTCGGCGGCATCCTCGATGCGGCGCGACTGCTCGGCGGCGATGCCACGTTGCTCGTCCATGCGCGGCGTGCGTTGTGCGCGATCGCAGAACTCGCGCAGGTACTCCGTCACGACAGCGACCCGTTGCCCCGGGGCGGCGACCGCGTCGGCCAGCTCGCGCGCGAGGGTCGTCTTGCCCGTGCTCTCCGCCCCGAGCAGGGCGACGACCAAAGCGCGCGTCATCGCGCCGCGGCGAGCACGCGCCAGGCGCGCCAGCCGGCCACCGAGAGCACGGCGAAGACCGCGTAGAGCAGCACCGTCAGCCACAGGCCCTTGACCGCGAACAGGCCGACGCTGATCACGTTGACGAGCAGCCAGACGAGCCAGTTCTCGACGTACTTGCGCCCGAGCAGCCATTGGCCGACGAGGCTCGCCGCGGTGGGGAAGGCGTCGAACCAGGGCACGTCGGAGTCGGTGCGGTGGTCCAGGAAGAGCGCCAGTGCTGGCCAGGCGAGGGCCAGCGCGGCCAGGCAGCCGATCGCCTCGCGCTGCGGCAGGGCGCGCACGCGCAACGCCGCTCCGTCGTCCTGCGTGCCGCGCAGCCATTGCCACCAGCCCCACAGCGCCAGCACGACGAAGACGATCTGCAGCCCGGCCTCGCCATACAGCCGGCTGTCCCAGAAGAGCAGGAAGTACAGCAGCGAGGAGACGATGGCCAGCGGCCAGGCGATCGGATTGACGCGCATGTTGAAGCCGACCATCGCCAGCGCGATCACGACGGCCACCAGCTCCAGCCAGGTGGCCGGCGAGCCCCACAATGTGAAGGCGGGCGCGAACAGCGGCCGCAGGGCCTGCAGCAGCGGATCCATCAGCGGATGCAGCGTGGGCTCAGCGCTTCGACGAGATCTGCACGAAGATCTCGTCGGGCTTGACCATGCCGAGGTCGAAGCGGGCCTTCTCCTCGACCATCTCCAGGCCTTCCTTCAGGTCGCTGACCTCGGCCAGCAACTGCGCGTTGCGCTGCTTCGCTGCTTCGTTGACCGCCTTCTGCTCGGCCAGCTTGCCAGACAGCTCCATCACACGCGGCACACCGCCCTTGCCGAACCAGAGCTCGGCATGCACCAGTGCCAGCAGCAGCAGCAGGGCGATGGTGACGATGCGCATCGGCGAGCGGGCGTGGCGTCAGCGCAGGTTGTAGAAGGCCGCGCGGCCGGGGTAGCTGGCCACGTCGCCGAGGTCCTCCTCGATGCGCAGCAGCTGGTTGTACTTGGCGATGCGGTCGCTGCGGCTCATCGAGCCGGTCTTGATCTGGCCGGCGTTGCTGCCGACCGCGATGTCGGCGATCGTGCTGTCCTCGGTTTCGCCGGAGCGGTGCGAGATGACGGCCGTCCAGCCGGCGCGCTTGGCCATCTCGATGGCGGCGAAGGTCTCGGTCAGCGTGCCGATCTGGTTGATCTTGATGAGGATCGAGTTGGCAACGCGCTTCTCGATGCCTTCCTTCAGGATCTTCGTGTTGGTCACGAACAGGTCGTCGCCGACCAGCTGCACCTTCTGGCCGAGGCGCTCGTTGAGGTGCTTCCAGCCGTCCCAGTCACCCTCGTGCATGCCGTCCTCGATCGAGACGATCGGGTACTTGTCGACCCAGGTGGCGAGGATGTCGGTCCACTCCGGCGCGGTCAGCGTCAGGCCTTCGCCCTCGAGGTGATACTTGCCTTCCTTGTAGAACTCGCTGGCGGCGCAGTCCAGGCCGATGGCGATCTGCCGGCCGGCCTCGTAGCCCGCCTTGTCGATCGCCTCGAGGATCATCTGGATGGCCGCCTCATGGCTGGCGACGTTGGGCGCGAAGCCGCCCTCGTCGCCCACCGCGGTGGTCATGCCCTTGCCGTCGATGATCTTCTTCAGCGCATGGAACACCTCGGCGCCGTAGCGAACGGCTTCCCGGAACGACGGCGCGCCCACGGGAATGATCATCAGCTCCTGCAGGTCGAGGTTGTTGTTGGCGTGCGCGCCGCCGTTGATGACGTTCATCATCGGCACTGGCATCTGCATGCCGCCCGAGCCGCCGAAGTAGCGGTACAGCGGCAGGCCGGATTCCTCGGCCGCCGCGCGCGCAACGGCCATGCTGACGGCCAGCGTCGCATTGGCGCCCAGGCGGCTCTTGTTGTCGGTGCCGTCCAGGTCGATCAGCGTGCGGTCGAGGAAGGCCTGCTCGGAGGCGTCGAGGCCGAGCACCGCTTCGCTGATCTCGGTGTTGACGTGTTCGACAGCCTTCAGCACGCCCTTGCCGAGGTAGCGCGCCTTGTCGCCGTCGCGCAGCTCGATGGCCTCGCGCGAGCCGGTCGAGGCCCCCGAGGGCACGGCGGCGCGGCCCATGGTGCCGGACTCCAGCAGCACGTCGCACTCGACGGTCGGGTTGCCGCGGCTGTCGAGGATTTCTCTTCCGACGATGTCGACGATGGCGCTCATGGTCTTGTCTTTCCAGGCAGAGGATGTTGTAGGAATCGGGTCGGCGAAGCCGTCAGCAGGAGAAGTCGTTCTGACCGAAGGACTGAAAGCTAAGCATGTCGGTCGAAATGACTTCAGCAGCTGAAGTCATTTTCGAGCAGCGGCTGCGTCTTGATCACGCGGTCGAGCGCGACGAGCTGCTCGAGCAGCGCCTTCATGTGCCTCAGCGGCACGGCGTTGGGGCCGTCGCTCATCGCGTTGGCCGGATCGGGGTGCGTCTCCATGAACACGCCGGCCACGCCCACCGCGATGGCGGCGCGCGACAGCACCGGCACGAACTCGCGCTGGCCGCCCGAGCTGGTGCCTTGCCCGCCGGGCAGCTGCACCGAGTGCGTGGCGTCGAAGACGACCGGTGCGCCGGTCTCGCGCATGATCGCCAGGCTACGCATGTCCGAGACGAGGTTGTTGTAGCCGAAGCTCGCGCCGCGCTCGCAGGCGAGGAAGCTGTCTTCCGGCAGGCCCTTCTCACGGGCCGCCGCACGCGCCTTGTCGATCACGTTCTTCATGTCGTGCGGCGCGAGGAACTGGCCCTTCTTGATGTTGACGGGCTTGCCGCTTTGCGCCACGGCGCGGATGAAGTCGGTCTGGCGGCACAGGAAGGCCGGCGTCTGCAGCACGTCGACCACGGCAGCGACCGCCGGGATCTCGGCCTCGCTGTGCACGTCGGTCAGGATCGGCACCTTCAGCTCGCGCCTGACCTTGGCGAGGATCTCGAGCCCGCGCTCCATGCCCGGGCCGCGGAAGGTCGAGCCGCTGGAGCGGTTCGCCTTGTCGTAGCTCGACTTGAAGATGAACGGGATGCCCAGCGCGGAGGTGATTTCCTTCAGGCGCCCGGCCACGTCCATCTGCAACTGCTCGCTCTCGACCACGCAGGGGCCGGCGATCAGGAAGAAGGGCTTGTCGAGGCCGACGTCGTAACCGCAGAGCTTCATGCCGTCTCCCTGGCGCGCTGGATGGCGTGCTGGGCCAGCGCCGCCTGCACGAAGGAGGTGAACAGCGGGTGGCCGCCCCAGGGCGTCGACTTGAACTCCGGGTGGAACTGCACGCCCATGAACCAGGGGTGCACGCTCTTCGGCAGTTCGACGATCTCGGTCAGCTTCTCGCGTTGCGTCAGCGCCGAGATCACCAGGCCGGCTTCGCTCAGCTTGTCGAGGTAGTTGACGTTGGCTTCGTAGCGGTGGCGGTGCCGCTCGGTCACCACGCTACCGTAGATCTCGTGCGCCAGCGTGCCGGGCTTGACGTCGGAGCTCTGCGCGCCCAGGCGCATCGTGCCGCCGAGGTCGGAGTTGGCGTCGCGCTTCTGGATGCTGCCGTCGCGATCCTGCCATTCGTCGATCAGCGCGATCACCGGGTGCGGCGTCGCCGGGTCGAATTCGGTGCTGTTGGCGTTCGCCAGGCCCGCCCTGTGGCGAGCGAACTCGATCGTCGCGACCTGCATGCCCAGGCAGATGCCCAGGTAGGGGATCTTCTTCTCGCGCGCCAGCCGCGCTGCGCAGATCTTGCCCTCGATGCCGCGCTTGCCGAAGCCGCCGGGCACCAGGATGGCGTCGAACACGGTCAGGCGATCCACGTTGTCGGCCGAGATCGTCTCCGAGTCGACGTACTCGATGTGCACCTTGGCGTGGTTGTGGATGCCGGCGTGGCGCAGCGCCTCGTTGAGCGACTTGTAGGAGTCCGACAGGTCGGTGTACTTGCCGACCATCGCGATCTTCACCTCGGACTTCGGGTGTTCGACCTCGTTGACGAGGTCGTCCCAGCGCTTCAGGTTGGCCGGCGGCGTCGACAGGCGCAGCTTGTCGCAGATGAGCCCGTCCAGGCCCTGCTCATGCAGCATGCGCGGCACCTTGTAGATGGTGTCGACGTCCCACATCGAGATCACGCCCCAGCGCGGCACGTTGGTGAACAGCGAGATCTTGTCGCGTTCCTCGTCGGGCACCGGGCGGTCGGCGCGGCACAGCAGCGCGTCGGGCTGCACGCCGATCTCGCGCAGCTTCTGCACGGTGTGCTGGGTCGGCTTGGTCTTCAGTTCGCCGGCCGCGGCGATCCAGGGCACGTAGGTGAGGTGCACGAACGCGCACTGGTTCGGGCCGGCCTTCAGGCTGAGCTGGCGCGCGGCTTCGAGGAAGGGCAGCGACTCGATGTCGCCCACCGTACCGCCGACCTCGACGATGGCCACGTCGACGGCATGGTCGGTACCGATGCCGGCGCCGCGCTGGATGAAATCCTGGATCTCGTTGGTGACGTGCGGGATCACCTGCACCGTCTTGCCGAGGTAGTCGCCGCGGCGCTCCTTCTCGAGCACGCTCTTGTAGATCTGGCCGGTGGTGAAGTTGTTGGCCTTGCGCATGCGCGTCGTGATGAAGCGCTCGTAGTGGCCGAGGTCGAGGTCGGTCTCGGCACCGTCGTCGGTCACGAACACCTCGCCATGCTGGAAGGGCGACATCGTGCCCGGATCCACGTTGAGGTACGGATCGAGCTTGATGAGGGTGACCTTGAGGCCGCGCGATTCGAGAATCGCGGCCAGAGACGCAGACGCGATGCCCTTGCCCAGCGAGGACACCACACCGCCGGTGACAAAGACGAACTTGGTCATTGCGTGCGGCATGCGTTGCTCACGAATGCCGTGGTGGTAAAGCGCGATTATAGGCGCGTGGGGGTGCCAGGCTCCCCCCTACGGCACCATGCCTTCCACCCACTGCAGCACCGCCGCCGCGGTCTGATCGGGCCTTTCCATCGGGAACAGGTGACCGCCCTCGATCATCGCGAAACGGCCGTGGGCCAGCGCCCGCGACGGTGCCATGCCGACCTGGCGCATCTCCACCGACTGCGTGCCGGCGAGAAAGGCCACCGGGCACTTCGGCGGATGGCGGTGCAGCAAGGCGCCGAGGTGATGCGGCAGGGTGTCGTAGATGCGCGTCTCGATGGCACGGTCGAAGCCGAGCACCAGCTTGCCGTCGCGCTCCTCGAACCCGCTTTGCACGTAGTCCTCGAGCACACGCGGGTCCCAGCGCGCGAACACTGCCTTGGCGGCGAAGTGCTGGCGCACGGCGTCGCGCGACGGCCATTCGTGGCGCCGCCTGCGCGACACGCGCCCGGGCGAGACACGCTTGACCAGCCCGGTCGCCTTGACCACCTGCAGGCTGTGCGCCCGCCATCCGGTGATCACTGGCGAGTCGATCATCACCAGGCCTGCTGCCAGGTCGGGCCGCCGGCAGGCCGCCAGCAGGCTGAGCAGGCCACCGAGCGAATGCCCGACCAGCACCGCCGGCCCCTTCACCTCGCGCTCGACGAAATGGATCAACTGGTCGCGCAGCTTCGGCCAGTTGCTCGTGACCGGGTATGCAGGGTCGTGGCCGAGCTTCTCGACCGCGTGCACCGCGTGGCCGGCGGCCCGCCAGGCCTCGAACAGCACGCGGTAGGTGCCGGCCGGGAAGCCGTTGGCGTGGCTGAAGACGATGGGCAGTCGCTGGTTCATCACCGGCGCGGCGCCGGGCCGCCCCAAGCCAAGCCGGCGCCCCCTCGGGGGGCCGCGAACATCGTGAGCGCGGGGGCGATCATCAGACGATCTTTTCCCCGGGGTGGGTGATCTTGCGCATCGGCTCGTAGCGCGAGGCTGCACCGTGCAGGGGGTGGGCCGTCGAGCCGCCGTTCCACTGCGGATCGTCGATAGCCTCGAACACCTGGCGCAGCTTCTGGCCCCAGGTGCTGCGGATCATGTGGAAGTACGGGTTGTGTTCGTCGATGCAGACCAGCTTCTCGGTCGCGTAGCGGTCGCGCTCGTAGACCAGCAGGTCCAGCGGCAGGCCGACCGACAGGTTGGACTTCAGCGTCGAGTCCATCGACACCAGCGCGCACTTGGCCGCCTCGTCCAGCGGCGTGGCCGGCGTGATCATGCGGTCGAGCACCGGCTTGCCGTACTTGCTCTCGCCGATCTGGAAGTAGCAGGTCTCGCGCGTCGCCTCGATGAAGTTGCCGGCCGAGTAGACGAGGAACAGGCGCATCGCCTCGCCGGCGATCTGGCCGCCGAAGACCATCGAGGCGTTGAAGTCGATGCCGGCCTGCTTGAGCGAGGGGCCGTCCTGGTCGTAGACGCGACGTACCGCGCTGCCGAGCACGCGCACGGCGTCGAACATGCTGGTCGCGTTCCAGATCGTGATCGGCTCGCCGCCCGGGTTGTCGATCTTCTCGACCTGCAGGATCTCGCGCACCGACTGGCTGATCGACAGGTTGCCGGCCGACAGCATCACCATGAAGCGGTCGCCCGGCTTCTCGTAGACCATCATCTTGCGGTAGGTGCTGATCTGATCGAGGCCCGCGTTGGTGCGCGAGTCCGACAGGAACACGAGGCCGGCATCGAGCTTGATGCCCACGCAGTACGTCATGGTGCTTCCTTTTGCGAGGTCTGCAGGGCTTTGAGCCGATAGAGCGCGTCGAGCGCTTCCTTGGGGCTGAGGGTGTCGGGGTCGATCGCCGAGAGCGCGTCCTCGACCTCGGAGGGTGGTTGCTCGGCACGGGCCGGCGGCGGCGCGAACAGGTCGAACTGCGAGTCGTGCGAGCGCTGCTGCGTCTCCAGGCTCTCC
>NZ_CALRZC010000100.1:0-26470 GCF_943372545.1 Variovorax sp. YR752
AGGCCGGCAGGCCGGTGGGCGCAGCGGGGTGCGCGCGGCCCGGGTCGGCATCGACGATGGCGGGCGGCGCCAGCGCGGCGAAGCGGGCCAGCAGCTTGCGGTAGTAGGGCGCCTGCCAGTCGGGCTGCAGGGCCGGGCGGCGGTGGCGGCAGACGGCGGCGCTGAGCAGCACCAGCGCGAGGCGCGGCAGCAGGCCGTAGACCGCGATGCAGCCGGTGAGCCACAGCGCCCAGGTGCGCTGGGCCGCTGCGACTGGGGCGGCGGATTGCACGGTGGCCGCATCAGGCACGGGAAAGCCGAACTGCGCCGGCAGCCAGCCCAGCGCCTGCACCGCGCGCACGAAGAAGACGGGCTCGAGGATCGTGGTTTCCCAGCTCAGCGTGTAGCTGCGAAAGGCAAGGGCGAACAGCATCGCGGCCAGCACCACGGCGAACGACAGCGCCCAGATGCCGTGGCTCACGAGTCCGAAGGCCCAGGGCAGCAGGCGGGCGCGCGTAAGCAGCCCCGTGGCTGCGCGCACCAGCAACGGCGCCTGCCCGCGCTGGCCGCCCGCCACGCGGGCCGTGAGCGACAGCCAGAGCCAGCCCAGCGAGGCCGTGCCGAAGGTGCCCGACGGCAGCCACAGGCCAATCAGCCACAGCGCCAGCGTGAGCGCATGCAGGCCCAGCAGACTGACGAGCGCGACGATCACGTTGATGTGGCGGTCATTGCCGCCGACCACCTGGCCCGCGAGGCCCAGCCCTGCGATCACGACCAGCGCCACCAGCGCCAGCAGCACCCACGGCGCCCACTGCCGGCCGCGCGCGAGTTCGGCCTGCAGGCCCATGCGCTCGCCGAGCTGGCGGGCGCGTTCAATGATTCGGGAGTGGCCGTCGGCCGTGCGCGAGGCCGCGGTGCGAAGGGCCGACGCGTCGTCGAGCGGGCCGTTCTGTTCGGTCCATCGGACCGCTTCGGTGATCACCGCATCCGGAAAAGCAGGTTCGCGCAGTGCGGTGGTGGTCAACAGGGTCCCTTCTTCTTCGCCAATGACGCCCCGGCGCAGGAAAGCGGAGGCGGGGCGCGCAAATTATGCCCGGCGCTTCGCGAGGCCTGGCGCACGGCCAACGGGGCCGCGAACGGCCCCGTTGCGCTGCGCGTGCAGCAAAGGAAAGGACGCGCGGTCGGCGGGTTTCAGCGCAGGCCGAAGAACGACAGCACGGCCACGACGACCACGACCAGACCGACGATGTAGATGATGGAATTCACGCGAGGGCTCCTAGTGGTTGGCGATGACCCAGCATCGGGCGCCCGCCGGCGCGCGGGTGTCGGCGGGGGGCGGTGCGTGCTGTAGGACTCGCGAAGCGCGGATGCGACGACAAATGCCCGGCGCGGGCGTCCGCATTCGAGCCAGGCCCGCTGTGTGACCATTGTTTGCAATGAGCGGCGGGCATCCACGCAAGACTCTGCCCCTTCCAGAAAAGGCAAGGTCATGCGGCTCACCGAGCATTCCCCGTTCACAGGTTCCCACCCCGCGCACCCCGGCGCCCGCGCCCCGCGCGGCCCCGATGCACCCGTCCCGCCGCGCGTCAACGCGCAGTTGTTGCCCACGCTGTTCGACCGCCTGCGCGACGAGGCGCCCAGCCGCACCACCGAGCTGCCGTCGGAGTACACGGCCACGCCGGCCCAGATGCGCGAGATCATCCAGCGCGACCTGGCCTTGCTGTTCAACACCACCAACGCCGAAGACCTGATCGACCGCGTGCGCCATGCCGACGCGGCGTCTTCCACCGTGAACTACGGCGTGCCGCCGCTGGCCGGCAGCTACCTGTCGGAGCGCAAGTGGGCGGACATCGAACGCATCATCCGCCGCGCCATCCGCGACTACGAGCCGCGGCTGATTCCCGACAGCGTGCAGGTCGTACCGCTCATGAAGGAAGACGGCGCGGCCGAGGCCTACAACGTGTTGCTGTTCGAGATCCGCGCGCTGATCCATCTGAAGCCGTACCCGCTGGCGTTCACGGTGCAGAGCGCGGTCGATCTCGAGACCAACCGCATG
Source organism: Variovorax sp. YR752 (assembly GCF_943372545.1). Lineage (NCBI taxonomy): Bacteria > Pseudomonadati > Pseudomonadota > Betaproteobacteria > Burkholderiales > Comamonadaceae > Variovorax > Variovorax sp. YR752. Next base: position 2,036 of record NZ_CALRZC010000100.1, read on the forward strand.
CGCATCGTCGGCGCGGCGGATTGACGCGCGATCACCCGTCTTTCGTTTTCTTTCATCTCTTTCACTTCACACCACGCCAGGGAAGGCTCATCGTCATGGACCCGCAACTCCTCGAGTACTACAACCGGGAACTCGTCTACATGCGCGAGGCGGCGAGCGAGTTCGCCGCCTCGCACCCGAAGATCGCCCGCCGGCTGGGCATGCACGGCATCGAGGTGGCCGACCCGTATGTGGAGCGGCTCATCGAGTCGTTCAGCTTCATGTCGGCACGTATGCAGATCAAGCTCGATGCCGAATTTCCGCGCTTCACGCAGCGCCTGCTCGAGGTGCTGTACCCCAACTACCTGAGCCCCACGCCGTCGATGGCCGTGGCGCAGCTGCATCCCAGCGTGAAGGAGGGCGACTTCACGCGCGGCTTCGTGGTGCCGCGCGGCACGGCCTTTCATGCGCGCGTGCCCGCGGGCGAGCAGACGCCGTGCGAGTTCCGCTCCAGCCAGGACGTGACGCTGTGGCCCTTCGAGATCGTCGAGGCGCGGCTCACCGGCGCGCCGCCCGACATCCCCGCGCTGGAGCGCTACGTGCCGCCGCACGTGCAGGTGACGGGCGCACTGCGCCTGCGGCTGCGCATCGTGGGCGAGATGGGTTTTTCGACGCTGTCGGGGCTCGACCGGTTGCCGATCTACCTGCGCGGCAACGAGCAGGTGGCGTCGCACCTGTTCGAGCTGCTGCACACCTCGGCAGTCGCGACCTTCATCGGCGAGCCGGGGCAGCTGATGGACCGGCCGCATGTGGTGACCGAAGGCGCGCTGGTGCACGAAGGGCTGGCGCCGGGCGAAGGCCTGTTGCCGCTGGCGTGGAACACCTTCCATGGCCACAACCTGCTGCACGAATACTTCGCGTGTCCTGAGCGCTTCTACTTCTTCACGCTCACGCAGCTCGCGCCGGGGCTGGCGCGCATTCCCGGCAAGGAGGTCGAGATCGTCGTGCTGCTGAGCAAGCCGCCCGGTGCGCTGGGGGCGCTGGTCGATGCGGCGCAGTTCGCGCTGTTCAGCACGCCGGTGGTCAACCTGTTCGAGCGGCGCACCGACCGCATCGAGCTCGACACCGCGCAGACCGAGTTCCATCTCGTGCCCGACCGTTCGCGGCCGATGGATTTCGAGGTGTATTCGGTGCAGCGCATCGCCGGCCAGCAGGCGCGCACCACGGCCGAGATCGACTTCCGCCCGCTCTACCAGACGCTCAACGAAGACGAGGGCAACCACGGCCGCTACTTCTCGGTGCGGCGCGAGCCGCGGCTGGTGTCCGAGACGGCGCGCAAGTACGGCACGCGCACGCCGTACATCGGCACCGAGGTGTTCCTGTCGCTGGTCGACCAGCAGGAGGCGCCGTACCCCGAGAGCCTGCGCTACCTGTCGGTGAAGGCGATGCTCACCAATCGCGACCTGCCGTGCCTCGTGCCGCGCAACGGGCAGGCCGACCTCGCGGTGGCCGATTCGATCCCGGTGTCGGCCGTGGGCCTCATCCGTCCGCCGAGCACGCCCAAGTCGCCGTTCGCGCAGCGCGAGATCGCGTGGCGGCTGATTCGCCAGCTGGGTTTCAACCACCTGCCGCTGGCCGACATGCCGCACCGCGAGGGCGCGCAGGCGCTGCGCGACATGCTGCGGCTGTTTGTCACGGCCGACAACGACGTGCTGCGCCGGCAGATCGACTGCCTCGTCGGCTCGCGCATCGAGCCCGTGACGCGGCGCCTGCCGGGTGCGGGGCCGCTGATCTACGGGCGCGGCGTGCAATGCACGCTGAGCGTCGATGAAGAAGGGTTCTCGGGCACGAGCCCGTACCTGCTGGGGCTGGTGCTCGAGCACTACCTCGCGCGGCACGTGAGCATCAACGTGTTCACGCAGACCACGCTCGAATCGATGCAGCGCGGCACCGTCGCGAAGTGGCCCGTGCGCATGGGCGGGCGAGGCGCGGTCTAGCTTCTCTTCGGCGGGAGCGCCTGCTCGAGCAGCCACAGCATGGCGGCCCGCACCTTGGCGGCATCGGCGCCGGCATCGATCTCCAAGGCCGCGCGGTCGAAGGCGGCCGACAGCAGGCGGGCGAGGGCGTCGAGCGACACCTCGCCGCGGCCCATTCCGGCGCGCGCCAGCCCCTGGCGCAACGAGTTCGCCGACGTGGCGTCGTCCATCGACATCATCTCCGCCATGCCCAGCACGGCCGGCCCGTCGATCAGCAGCAGCCGGGTGCGTCCCGGCACCGTCATCGCCTTCAGGTAGGCCTCGCTGCCCACGAGCAGGGCGTCGCGCGGGCCGAGTTCGTCGGGCGTGGCCGCGTCGATATCGGCCGCGACCGCCTGCGCTTCGAGCAGCAGCACCTGGCGGAACAGGTCGCGCTTGTCGTTGAAGTGGTGGTACAGCGCGCCGCGCGTGATGCCGGCGGCCATGGCGATCTCGGGCGTCGAGGTGTCGCCGTAGCCCTTGCTGACGAACAGCGTGCGGGCCGCCTCGGTCAGTGCGAGGCGGGTGGTTTCGGTGCGTTCGCGGTTGGTGCGTGCCGGGGTTTTGACCATGACCCTAATTTACATGCAGTCTGTTTGTGGATTAATATTTAACTTACATGCAGTTTGTATGTTTAATCCACGAAGGAGCCACCCCATGAAAGTGACGAGCTATTACCCGGTGATCATGACCAACGACGTGGCCGGCACCGCGGCCTTCTACCAGGCGCATTTCGGGTTTGCGTCGCTGTTCACGACCGACTGGTACGTGCACCTGCAACTGGCGGACGATGTCTCGGTGAACCTCGCCGTGCTCGACGGCACGCACAAGACCATTCCCGTCGAAGCGCGCGGGCAGGTGGCGGGCGGGTTGTTGCTGAACTTCGAAGTGGAAGACCCCGACGCGGTGCACGAGCGCCTGAAGGCGGCCGGCCTGCCAATCCTGCTGTCGCTGCGCGACGAGGCCTTTGGTCAGCGCCACTTCATCACGCGCGACCCGAACGGCGTGCTGATCGACATCATCAAGCCGATCCCGCCGTCGGGGGAGTTCGTGCAGCAATACGAAGCCGGCGCGCTGCCGACCTGAGGCCCGTTCAGGCGCGCAGGGCTTCGTCTTCTTCCAGTCCGTCGCCCAGGAAGCCGCCGCTCTGGTGCGCCCACAGCCGCGCATACAGGCCGCCTTGCGCCATCAGCGTGCGGTGGTCGCCTTCTTCGACGACGCGGCCTTCGTCGAGCACGATCAGCCGGTCCATCGCCGCGATGGTCGACAGCCGGTGCGCGATGGCGATCACGGTCTTGCCTTCCATCAGCGTGTACAGGCTCTGCTGGATCGCGGCCTCGACCTCGGAGTCGAGCGCGCTCGTCGCTTCGTCGAGCAGCAGGATCGGCGCGTCTTTCAGCATCACGCGCGCAATGGCCACGCGCTGGCGTTGGCCGCCCGACAGCTTCACGCCGCGCTCGCCCACGTGCGCCTCGTAGCCGCGGCGTCCGCCCGCATCGCCCAGCGTCTGGATGAAGTCGTGCGCCTCGGCGCGCCTGGCAGCCGCTTCGATCTGCGCCAGCGTGGCATCGGGCCGGCCGTAGGCGATGTTGTCGGCCACCGAGCGGTGCATCAGCGAGGTGTCTTGCGTGACCATGCCGATGTGCATGCGCAGCGAATCCTGCGTGACCTTCGCGATGTCCTGCCCGTCGATGAGGATGCGGCCGCTTTCCAGGTCATGGAAGCGCAGCAGCAGGTTCACCAACGTCGACTTGCCGGCGCCCGAACGGCCGACGAGGCCGATCTTCTCGCCGGGCTTCACCACGAGGTTCAGGTCGTCGATCACGCGACGGCCTGCGTCGCCGTAGCGGAAGCTCGCATGCTCGAAGCGCACCTCGCCGCGCGGCACGTCGAGCACCGTGGCATCGGCCGCGTCGAGCACCGTGCGCGGGCGCGACAGCGTCTTCATGCCGTCCTGCACCGTGCCGATGTTCTCGAACAGGCTGGTCATCTCCCACATGATCCAGTGCGACATGCCCTGCAGCCGCAGCGCCATCGCCGTGGCGGCGGCCACCGCGCCCACGCCCACCGTGCCGTGCGACCACAGCCACAGCGCCATGCCCGCCATGCCGGCCGTGAGGCCCATGCTCAGCGTGTGGTTGACGATCTCGAAGGCGCTCACCAGCCGCATCTGGCCGTAGCCGGTGTGCATGAACTCGCGCATCGCGTCGCGCGCAAAGCCGGCTTCGCGCTGCGTGTGCGAGAACAGCTTGACGGTCGCGATGTTGGTGTAGGCGTCGGTCACTCGGCCCGTCATGAGCGCGCGGGCGTCGGCCTGCGCCTTGCCGATCTTGCCCAGGCGCGGCACGAAGTAGACGAGCGCGCAGATGTACAGCGCCAGCCAGATCACGAAGGGCCACACCAGCTGCGCGTCGAGCACGCCCACCAGGATGATCATGGTGGCCACGTACACGCCCATGGCGACCAGCACGTCGGCCAGCACGAACACGGTTTCGCGCACGGCCAACGCGGTCTGCATCACCTTGGCCGTGATGCGGCCCGCGAACTCGTCCTGGTAGAAGGCCATGCTCTGGCCCAGCATCAGGCGGTGAAAGTTCCAGCGCAGGCGCATCGGCAGGTTCACCGCGAGCGTCTGGTGCTTCACGATGGTCTGCAGCGCCACCACGCCGATGCTGATCACCAGGAACGCGGCCAGCCACATGAGCGTGTCGCCGCGCTCGGCCCACAGCTGCGACGGCACCTGGCCGCCGAGCCAGTCGACGATGCGCCCGAGGATCGCGAACAGCGCGGCCTCGAAGATCGACATTACCGCGGTGAGCACCGCCATCGCGGCGATCTTGCCGCGCACGCCGTGCGTGCAGGCCCACAAAAAGGCAAAGAAGCCCTGGGGCGGCAGCGCGGGTTCGGCGGCGGGATAGGGGGTAAGAAGTTTTTCGAAGAAGCGGAACAAGGAATCGGTCTCCAGGAGAGCCTTCGACTGTAGCCCTGCATGCATGACCTTGCCCCGAAAAGGTGCGTTCGCGGCCGGTGCCTTCAGCAACCCTTCAGCTGCGTCGTGTCTTGCTGTCGTCGGCGCGTGCTGCCTTTGTTTCCATGCCCCCCAGCCGCTCGCTCAGGAAGTCGATGAAAGTTCGCAACTTGGGCGACATGTACTGCCGGCTCGTGTACACGGCGAACAGCGTGACCGGCATCGCTTCGAACGCGGGCAGCAGCTGCACCAGCCGGTCCTGCGCCAGGTCGTCGTCGATCAGCCACACGGGCAGGTACGCAATGCCCATGTCGGCGCGCACCGTATGCAGCGTGAGCGTGGTGTCGTCCGAGCGCATCGCGGGCGTGAGCCGCAGCGGAAACATGCGCCCGCCCGGTCCCTTGAGTGCGAGGTTGTCCAGGTTCACGTAGCTGGGCACGATCGCGCCCAGCTTCGCCAGGTCGGCCGGCACCGCGGGTGGGCCGCCGTGGCGCTTCAGGCAGGCCGGCGTGCCGACGAGGTGAAAGGGCACACGGCACAGCGGCCGTGCGATGAGCGCGGGCGAGGGCTCCTGCGTGGCGCGCAAGGCCAGGTCGTATCCGTCGGCCGCGAGATCGACCTTGCGGTTTTCGAGGTGCATGTCGACCAGTACCTCGGGGTACGTCTCGCGGTAGTCGGCCAGCACGCGCGCAAAGCGCGGCGTGGCGCACCACACGGGCGCGCTCACCTTGAGCTGGCCGCGCGGCGTGTCGCGCGTCTGGCCGATGGCGGCCTCGGCCGCGTCGAGCAGGTCGAGCGCGCGGCGGCTCTGCTCGTACCAGGCGGTGCCGGCTTCGGTCAGGCTCAGGTGGCGGCTCGAGCGGTGCAGCAGCCGCGCGCCCAGCGATTTCTCGAGCTGCGCCACGTGCTTGCTGGCCATCGGCGCCGACAGGCCCAGCCGCTCGGCCGCGGCCACGAAACTGCCGGCCTCGACGACCTCGCGGAACACGCGCAGGCTGGTCATGCGGTCCATCGATGATTTCCTGTGAAGAAAGGATTTGATGCATCGTAGCCTGTCGATTTCCTGGAAGGAAATGTCTACAGTCGATCCAACGCCTTCAAGGAGCATCGACTTGACCCACGACACAACGCTTTCTCGCCTGCCCACGTATTTCATTTCGCACGGCGGCGGCCCCTGGCCCTGGATGAAGAAGGAGATGGGCGCGACCTACGACCAGCTCGCCGATTCACTGGCCGACATGCCGCGCCAGATCGGCCGCACGCCGTCCGCCATCCTCATGGTCTCGGCGCATTGGGAGGCGCCCGCCTTCACGGTGCAGGGCAACCCCAGGCCGCCGATGATTTACGACTACGGCGGCTTCCCGGCCCACACCTACGAGGTGCGCTACGCCTCGCCCGGCTCGCCCGAACTCGCGCAGCGCGTGCAATCGCTGATCGCCGCCGCCGGCCTGCCGGCGCAGATCGACCCCGAGCGCGGCTACGACCACGGCATGTTCGCGCCGATGGCCGCGATGTATCCGAACGCCGAGGTGCCGGTGGTGCAGCTGTCGCTGCGGCGCGGGCTCGACCCGGCCGAGCACCTGGCGCTGGGCCGCGCCATCGCACCGCTGCGCGACGAGAACGTGCTCATCGTCGGCAGCGGTTTGAGCTATCACAACCTGCGCAACTTCGGCCCGCAGGCGCACGGCGTGTCGAAGGCCTTCGGCGACTGGCTCGACGAGACGTCGGTGCAGGCCACGCCGCAGGCGCGCGTGCAGCGCCTGCAGGACTGGGCCTCCGCCCCGTCGGCGCGCGTGGCGCATCCGCGCGAGGAGCACCTGATTCCGCTGATGGTCGCGGTGGGCGCGGCCGAAGGCGAGGCTGGCGAGCGCGTCTACCACGAGGACGCCTTCATGGGCGGGCTCGTGGTGTCGAGCTACCGCTTCGGCGCCAGCTGAGTCTTACTGCGCGGCGACGGGCATGCCCAGCAGCAGTTGCGCCATGCCCTTGCCCATCGGGTCGGGCCGCAGCGAAGTCGGCCCGCCGCCGTCGAGCGCCTGCGTCATCAGGAAGTTGAGCGCATGCAGGCCCGGCACGTCGTAGCGCGTGACCTCGCCATGGACCAGGTGACCGAGGTAGGCGCGCACGCGTTCCGGCGTGAGCTCGCGGTGCAGCAGCGGCAGGTCTTCGGGGCGGCGCGCAATGATCGCGATGTTCGACGTGTCGCCCTTGTCTCCCGAGCGGCCGTAGGCCAGCGTGATGAGCGGCACGGTGGCGTCGCTGTTGGATGACGGCGGCATCGCGGTCGGGCCGGCCTTGATGCCCGGCGTGTCGGGGAGCGCGGCATCGCGGCAGGGAATCTCCACGCGTTCTTCCCGCTCGCCGATCACCACGCGCGGCGCGGGCAGCCGGTCCTTGCGGACCAGGCAGGAGAACAGCCGGTAGCGCGGCTCCACGGCGGCGCGGCTGTTCAGCGTGAGCGCGCTGCCGCTGGTGGACCCTGGCGCGAACGACACCCCCGGCGCACGCGCCTCGCGCGAGAACAGCTCGAGCGCCGCCTTGTCGCGGTGCGTCACCGCCACGCGGGCCACGGCCTCGCGCAACCCCACGGCAGTGGCGTGCGGGCCGTAGCTGTCCTCGGCGCCGATCACGCCGACCAGCGTCTTGTCGAAATCGTCCAGGCCTTGCGCGCGCAGCATGCCTTGCACGCGGCCCAGCAGCGCGTGGCCGGTGCGCCGCGCCTTGTCCAGCGCGTCGGCGCCGAACACCGACACCTGCGCGATGCAGCGGTAGCCCTGCTGGTAGGTGGCCGACAGCTTGTAGGTCGGCGGCGGCGGCAGGCCGCGCGCGCCTTCCACGCGCACGCGGTGCGGCCCGACCGCGACGGCCGTGACTTGCGTGAAATCGCAGACCACGTCCGGCAGCACGTAACGGGCGGGGTCGCCCACTTCGTAGAGGATCTGCTCGCTCACCGTGGCCGGCGTCACGAGGCCGCCGGTGCCCTCCGGTTTGGTGACGACGAAACCGCCGTCGGCCGTGCATTCGACATACGGATAGCCGATGTTTTCCCAGTCGGGCACCTCGGCCCAGTCGGTGAAGATGCCGCCCGTGGCCTGCGCGCCGCACTCCAGGATGTGGCCTGCCAGCGAGCCGGCCGCCAGCCGGTCGTGGTCGTCGGCCGACCAGCCGAACTCGTGCATCAGCACGCCCAGCGTGGTGGCGCTGTCGACGATGCGGCCGGTGACCACGATGTCCGCGCCCAGGGCGAGCGCGCGCGCGATCGGCAGGGCGCCCAGGTACACGTTGGCGCTGTCGATGCCGGTGGGCATCGGTGTGCCGGAATAGAAGTCGCGCGTGTCTTCGGCTTCGAGCGCGGGCAGCAGCGACAGGCAGTCGTCGCCCTCGACGAACGCCACCTTCAGCGGACAGCCCAGCGTGCGCGCCAGTGCTTCGATGCGCGCCGCGCAGCCACGCGGGTTCAGCCCGCCCGCGTTGGCAACCAGTCGGATGCCGCGGCGCGCACACACCGGCAGGATCTCGCGCAGCGTGACGTCGATGAAGTCCGTCGCGTAGCCCTGCGCGGGGTCGGTCTTGCGGGCTTGGGCGAAGCTCGACAGCGTCATCTCCGCGAGGTAGTCGAACACGAGGTACTGCATGCCCGGCACGTCGACGAGCTGGCGCGGGCCGAGGATGCTGTCGCCGATGAAGGCGCAGGCGCCCCCGATCTTCACGGTCTTGTGTGGGTTCATGGCGTCAGTCCAGTGAGAGGTTCAGCTGGCGGATCACGTCGCCGTTGACCTGGGTTTCGCGCGCGATGAAGGCCGCCAGTTCGGCCGGTGTGCCGCCGACCGCCTCGGTGCTGATGGCGGCGAGCTTGGTGCGCAGCTCGGCGCCCTTGAGCACGACGGCGAGTTCGGTCGAGAGCCTGTCGACGATCGCCGCGGGCGTCTGCGCCGGGGCCATCACGCCGGCCCAGGCGTAGGTCGCGAGTTCGGGGTGACCGAGTTCCTTGAGGCTGGGCACCTGCGGCAGCAGCGGCGAGCGCTCCTGCCCCGTGACCGCCAGCGCCGTGAGCTTGCCCTGGCGAATGTGCGGCCCCATGGCCGAGATGGCGTCGAACATGAAGCCGACGCGGTGGCTGACGAGGTCGGTGGTCGCGTCGGCGGTGCCTTTGTACGGCACGTGCATCGTGCCCTTCATGCCGGTGGTGCGCGCAAAGCGCTCGCCGAGGAGGTGCGCCGCCGAGCCCACGCCGCTGCTGGCAAAGCTCAGCGGCGGGTTGCCGTCGCGGCCGGCGCGCACCAGGTCGTCCACGCTGCGCACGCCGGGGCTGGCCGTGACCAGCACGAGCGAGGTGCGCGTGAGCTGCGAGACCGGCGCCAGTTCGGCGGCGCGGTAGGGCAGGCGGCGGTACAGCGATTCGTTGTTGGCGTAGGCGCCGATCACGACCAGCAGCGTGTAGCCGTCGGGCGCGGCCTTGGCCACGAGGTCGGTGCCCAGGATGCTGTTGGCGCCGGGCTTGTTGTCGATCACCACGGGCTGGCCGAGCCGCACCGACAGGTCGCGCATCACGTCGCGCGCAATGATGTCGGTGTTGCCACCGGCGGGGTAGGGCACGACCACGCGGATCGGGCGGTTCGGGTAGGTGGTCTGCGCCATCACTGCGGCGCCGATCAGCGCGAGGACCACGGCCGTGAGGAGGCGCGCCGCCACGTGCGCGCGGCGGGTCTTTTTCTTCTGCATGTTGTTGTCTCCAAGGGTGTCCGGTGCATCTCGCCGATGGCGTCGATGCCTGCCGGATGCGGTTCATTATGGAAATCGCATCGATGCCTGCCTAGCCGTACCATGGAGTTTTGCGATAACCAAATGGAATCGGGCGACCGGCCGTCACCATGCAGCTCAAGGACCTTCATTCATTCCGCGTGGCCGCCGAGCGGGGCAACCTGCACCACGCCGCCGATGCGCTGGGCGTGACGCAGCCGGCGCTGTCCAAGTCGATCCAGCGGCTCGAAACGGCCTTGGGCGTGCGGCTGTTCGAGCGCACCGCGCGCGGCGTGGCGCTCACGGCCATCGGGCAGGCGCTCTATGCGCGCAACCTGGGCCTGGAACAACTCGTGGACGACATGCGCACCGAAGTGCAGGACATGAAGCTCGGGCAGTCCGGCAAGCTACGCATCGGCACCGTGCCCGCCATCGTCGAGTCGGTGATGACGCCGGTGTTCGCGGCTTTCCTCGGCGCGGGCAAGGACGTCCGTTTCGAGACGCAGGTGCAGCTCAGCGGCGTGCTGCTGCAGCAGCTGGAAGCGGGCGCGCTCGATTTCGCGATTGCCGCCGTCAACCGCGAGGTGCCTCCGGCGCTGACCTGCACCGTGCTCGGCGAGCAGGAGTCGTACGTGGTCGCGCGCAACGGGCATCCCTTTCACCGGCGCGCGTTCACGCTGCACGACATGGCCGCGCAGCCCTGGGTGTTGCCGCCGTCGAGCATCACGCTGCGCGCCTGGGTCGAGTCGATGTTCCGCGACGCGGGCATCGATCGACCCACCGCCTTTCTCCAGTCGGATGCGTCGCCCGCGGTCTTTGCGCCGCTGGTGCGCAGCACGAATCTGCTGACCGTCATGACTTCGGATTCGCTCGGATCTTCCATGGGAACGGGGCTGGCCGCATTGCCGTCGCCCGCGCCGGTCTGGGCGCTGGAGATCGGGTTGTTCTGGCGGCGCAACGCCTACTTCTCGCTCCTGATGAAGCAGTTCCGCGACCAGGTGGTAGAGGTGTTCGACGCGCGCAACCTGCAGCTGAACCGGCGCAGAGCGCGGCCATCGCGTGGGTGAGGTTGCAGGGTGCGCGGCAAAATAAAGCCATGCCCACGCCCGCTCTTCCCACCCCCACCGAATCCGCCGAAGCCCGGCGCCTGATCGCCCGCATCGAAGCCCTGTCCACCTCGCACGACCCCGTGCACGACGGCGTGCGCGTGCGCTGGCGCCGCTTCGGCACCGACACGACGAAGCCGCCCATCGTGCTGCTGCACGGCGGCCACGGCAGCTGGATGCACTGGCTGCGCAATGCCGAGGCCTTGTCGGCCGAACGCACGCTGCTGCTGCCCGACATGCCGGGCTTTCACGATTCCGATGCGCTGCCACGCGTGGCGCCCGGCGAAGACGCGCTGGTGCCGCTGCTGGCCGCGCTGGGCGGCACGCTCGACGCGCTCATCGGCGCCGGCACGCCCATCGACCTCGGCGGTTTCTCGTTCGGCGGGCTCACCGCCGCGCGCTTCGCGGTGCGGCGCGGCGCCATCCGCCGGCTGGCGCTGATGGGCAGCGGTGGCCACGGCACCTTGCGCCGCATGACGGTCGAGATGATCAACTGGCGCGCCGCGCCCGACCGCGAGACCGAGCGCGCCGCGCTCATGCACAACCTGGGCGCGCTGATGCTGCACGACCCGGCCGCCATCGATCCGCTGGCCTTCGAGATCCACGACCTCTCGTGCCACGGCACGCGCTTTCGCAGCAAGGAGGTGTCGCTCTCGGGCGGGCTGCAGACCGCGATCGACACGCTGGCCGTGCCGACGCTGCTGCTGTGGGGCGAGTTCGATGTCACCGCCGACTCGCGTCCGCTGGTGGCGCAGCTCGCAAGCGAAGGGCCGAACCGCGAAGGCGTGGTGATCGACGGCGCGGGGCACTGGGTGCAGTACGAGCGCGCCGACGCGGTCAACGCGCAGCTGCTGAAATTCTTCGGCTGAGGTTCACAGGCCCAGCGCGCCTGCATGCCGGCGCCAGAACGCCGCATCGGGGAAGCTGCCTGCGCCGGCCGCGGCGTTGTCGGCCATGTGCTCGGCGCGGCTCGTACCGGGGATCGCGCAGGTCACGGCCGGATGGCTCAGCACGAACTTCAGCAGCACCTGCGCCCAGCTGGTGCAGCCGATTTCGGCAGCCCAGGCGGGCAGCGGCTTGTCGCGCAGGCGCCGCAGCAGGCCGCCGCCGCCGAAGGGCATGTTGACGATCACCGCCACGCCGCGCTCGGCTGCGAGCGGCAGCAGGCGCTGCTCGGCGTCGCGCGCGTCGAGCGAGTAGTTGATCTGCAGAAAGTCGAGCGTCTCGGCGCGCAGCACGGCCTCGACTTCGCCGTAGGCCGAGGCGGTGTAGTGCGTGATGCCGAGGTAGCGCACGCGGCCCTTGTCCTTCCAGCCGCGCAGGGTGGCCAGGTGCGTGCGCCAGTCGACGAGGTTGTGCACCTGCATCAGGTCGATCTGCTGCGTGCGCAGCCGCGCGAACGATTGCTCCATCTGCGCGATGCCGGCCTCGCGGCCCGAGGTCCAGACCTTGGTGGCGAGGAAGGGCTTGGTGCGCGGCTTGGCGGCGGCCAGCAGTTCGCCGGTGGTTTCCTCGGAGCGGCCGTACATCGGCGAGCTGTCGATCACCGTGCCGCCGGCCGCGAAGAGCGCCTCGAGCACGCCGGGCAGGCGCTGGTATTCGTCGGTGCCGGGGCGTTGGTCGAAGCCGATCCAGGTGCCGCAGCCGATGACCGGCAGGGCTTCCTTCGTGGAGGGAATGGGGCGGGTGGTCATCTGCATCGCGGGCCTGCTCGGTTGCTGCTGGGCGAAGGAGGGGAGCGCGGCGCCCGCGCACAGGGCCGCGCCGAGCCGCAGCAACTGCGCGCGCGTCAGGGCAAGAGGGCGGGGCTCGTTCGTGAAAGGCGTCGTCACGAACGAAATTCTGCGCCCGCGAGGCCCGCGGGCGGAAGGGGCCTCAGCGCAGGTAGCGCCCGTCGGCCTTGAGCATCGACAGCTCGGAGAAGGTCAGCCCGCGGTGCTCGCCGGGCCGGTACGACACGGCGATGCCGCCGAGGTCGAGCGTCTTGAACGACTCCAGGCCCTTCTGCAGCGACTCGGGCGTGGGGTTCGCGCCCGCGCGCTTCAGGCCCTCGACCATGACCTTGGCCGTGACGTAGCCCTCCAGGCTCGCGTAGCTGAACTCGGTCGCGCCGATCTTCTTCATCGCCGCCTGGTACTCGGCGATGACGGGCATCGCGCTGTTCCACGGGTAGGGCACGACCTGCGAAATGACCACGCCGGCCGCGTCCTTCTTGATGTCCTGGAAGAGTTTTTGCCCATTCAGGAAAGAGAACGAATAGAACGCCGTCTCGCCGCCGGCTGCGCGGTAGGCCGAGATGAACTTGGCCGCCACGTCGTTGGTGGCCGACAGCACCACGGCCTTGGGCTTGAGCTTTGCCAGCTCCGCGGCGCGTTCGGCCGCATCGGAGCCGTCGTTCTTGATGGCGACGCTGCCGACCATCTTGTCGCCGCGTTCGGCAATGAACTTCTGCGTGCTCTCCATCGCCGAGCGCGCGCCGGGGTTGTCGTTGTGCGCGAAGGCGATGCGCGACAGGCCGATCGTGAACAGGTGGTTCACGATGCGGCTGTATTCCTCGTCGAAGCTGATGCGCACCGGAAAACCGAACTCGCTGAACTTCACCACCGGGCCCGCGCCCGTGTACGGGCCGACGACGGGAATCTTCAGCTCGTTGGCCGCCTTCAGCGCGCCGACCGCCGACGAGGTGCCGATGGGCATCAGCACGCCGACGGCGCCGTCGCGCGCGAAGGCCTTGACGTTCTCGGCGCCCTTGGCGGGGTCGTAGGCGTCGTCGAGCTGGCGCAGCTCGACGGGCCGGCCGTTGATGCCGCCGCTCGCGTTCAGCGCGGTGAACATGGCGCGGATGCCGACGAGCGGCTCGGTCGACAGCGACGCGAGCGGGCCGGTCTGCACGTAGGTCTGGCCGATCAGCAGCGGCTTGGCGGTCTGCGCCTGGGCGGCGGGAGCCACCGTGAAGACGAGGGCGGCGAAGGCCGAAGCCAGCAATTGAATCTTTTTGTGGATCATGGTCACAAATTGTTAACAAACCGATCTTAAGGCGCTGGCCTTCGCAGGTAAATCGATCTCTGGTTGCGACCTGGGAAATACTGTATAAAAATACAGTTAACAGTTGCAATCATGGGCCTCCCTTTCCTCGACTCCTTTTCCACCGCCGCCGGCCGCGGCGTCTGGCATGCCGACGAACTCGGTCTGGCGGACGCGCAGGTCGTGGCCACCGGCCATGCCGCGCTCGACGCCGAGCTGCCCGGCGGCGGCTGGCCCGTGGGCGCGATGACGGAGCTGTTGCAGGCCACGCCCGAGGCCCATGTCTGGCGCCTGCTGCTGCCCGCGCTGGCGCAGGCCGTGGAGGCGCGCGAGGGGCCGGTGGTGCTGGTCGGCGCGCCCTACGAACCCTGCGGCGCCGCGCTGGGGGCGCAGGGGCTGCCGGTGGAGGCGCTGATGTGCGTGCGCAGCGACGCCCCGGCCGCGCGGCTGTGGGCCTGCGAGCAGGCGCTGCGCTGCGCCGAGATCGCCGCCGTCGTCGCCTGGCTGCCGCAGGCCCGCGTGGGCGAGCTGCGGCGGCTGCAGCTGGCCGCGGCGCAGCACGAGGTGCTGCTGTTCGTGTGCCGGCCCGAGTCGGTGGCGCTGTCGGCGTCGCCCGCGCGCCTGCGCCTGCGCGCCGAGCGCTGCGCGGACGACCCGGCGCAGATCGCGCTGCACATCCTCAAGCGCCGGGGGCCGCCGCTGGCCGCGCCGGTGCGGGTGCCGGCGCGCAACGCCCGCATGAGCGCGCTGCTGGCCGCCGCCCGCGTGCGGCGCCAGTTGCGCCTGCAGCCGCAGGCGTCCGTGACACCGGCCGCCGCGCCGTCGGCCACGGTGGTGCGCATCGATGCGTGGAAAGGAGGCCCGGATGCACTGGATCGCCTTGCAGTGGTCGTCTGAAGCCGAGGAAGGCGACGCACCCGACATGCCCACGCCCGAGGCCCTGGGCTGGTGGGCGCTGCGGTTCACGCCGCACGTCGCCTGGCAGGACGAGGCGCTGATGCTCGAAGTCTCGGCCTGCGAACGCCTCTGGGGCGGCCGCGCGCCGCTGATGCGCCAGCTGCTGGCCATCAACCCCGTGCCCGACGCGCGCATGCTCGGCGCGCAGGGCGCCACCAGCCTGATCGCGCTGGCGCGGCTGCGCCTGTTCGCGCGCAATGAACACCGGCCCGCCGAGGTGCCCGCCGGCCTGCCGCTGGACACGCTGACGGCCGCGCGCGGCCACCTCGACCTGCTCGCGCGGCTGGGCTGCCGCACCTGGGGCGATGTGGCCGCCTTGCCGCGCGGCGGCCTCACGCGGCGCTTCGGCACCGAACTGCGCGCGGCGCTCGACAGGGCCTGGGGCCTGCGCCCCGAAAGCCACGCCTGGCTCACGCTGCCCGACGTGTTCGAGCAGAAGCTCGAATTGCCCGCGCTGGCCGAGACCGGGCCCGAACTCATGTGGTCGGCCAACCGCCTGCTCTCGGCGCTGCAGATCTGGCTGCGCGCCCGCCAGCGCGGGGCGCGCGCGCTCGAGCTGCAATGGACACTCGACCTGCGGCGCCTCAACGGCGTGACCCTGCCGCCGCACCAGCAGCTCACCGTGCGCACGGCCGAGCCCACGCAGGACATGGCGCACCTGCGCCGCCTGCTGTCCGAAAAACTCGCGCTCACCACGCTGGCCGCGCCCGTGAGCTGGCTGAAGCTGCGCACGCTCGAAACCGATCCGCTGGCCGGCGCCAGCACCAGCTTCCTGCCCGAAGACAACCGCAAGGGCGACAAGCTGCACGAGATGGTCGAACGGCTCAGCGTGCGGCTCGGCGCCGACCAGGTGCTGGTGCCGGTCGCGCAGGCCGACCACCGGCCCGAGCGCCAGCAGCAGTGGCGACCCGCGCTGCAGAAAGAGAAAACGCCTGCGCCCGACAAGGCCCGCAAAGAAGCCGCCTCGCAGCCCGATGCGATCTATCCGCCCTGGCTGCTGCCCGAGCCCTTGCGGCTCGAGATGGACGGCGAGCGCCCGTGCTACTGCGGGCCGCTGCGCAAGCTCGTCGGGCCGCAGCGCGTCGAGGCCGGCTGGTGGGGCGGCGAGGACGACGGCGGCCAGCCCGCGATGCGCGACTACTACGTGGCCGAAAGCCCCGAGGCCGGCCTGGTGTGGATCTTTCGCGAGCGACCCGCCACGCGCTTTTCGTCGGGCGAGGTGCGCTGGTACCTGCAAGGCTTCTATGCCTGACCTGAGCGGCAAGGAGGAACGCAAGCGCCTGCCGGCCAAGGTGCATGTGCTGCCGCAACGGCAGAAGCCGGTGCCGGGGTTGCCCGACTACGCCGAGCTGCACTGCCTCACGAACTTCAGTTTCCAGCGCGGCGCCTCGACGCCCGAAGAGGTGGTCGAGCGCGCCTACCACCTCGGCTACGCGGCGCTGGCGATCACCGATGAATGCTCGGTGGCGGGCATCGTGCGTGCTTATGTCGCATTGCGTGATCTGCCTGCGAAGCTCGACGAGTACGAGCGCGAGAACCCGGATGAACCACCGATCCCGCGCAACCCCGGTTTCCGCCTGCTGTTCGGTAGCGAGTTCCGCTTCGAGCGCTTCAAGCTCGTGGTGATCGCGAACGACACCGAGGGCTGGGGCAACCTCTGCGAGTTCATCACCGCCGCGCGCAACACCGAGTTGCCCAAGGGCGAGTACCGCGTCGATTGGGACACGAGCGACGTCGCCTCGCTGCAGCGCTGCCAGGTCCTTTTCGTGCCGCGCCGTCCGCCGGGCGGCATGCCGGACGCGGCCACCGTGCAGGAAGACCTGGCCGCGGCCAGGGCGCTGTACGGCGACAACCTCTGGCTGGCCGTGGAGCTGTTCAACGAACGCGACGACGACCTCTGGTTCGTCACGCTGATGCAGGCGGGCGAGCAGGCCGGCGTGCCGCTGGTCGCGGCCGGCGACGTGCACATGCACGCACGCGGCCGCAAGCCGCTGCACGACGTGCTCACGGCAGTGCACGAAGGCTGCACAGTCGCCGACTGCGGCTTTGCGCTGCAATCGAACGCCGAGCGGCACCTGCGCCAGCGGGTTCGCTTGGCCGAGCTGTATCTGCCCGCGATGCTGGCGAACACGCTGGAGGTGGCGCAGCGGTGCCGCTTCGATCCCGAGGTGATCCGCGAGACCTACAAGTACCCGCTGGAAACTGTGGGCAGCAGCGAGACGGCGGCGCAGACACTGGTGCGCAAGACCTGGGACGGCGCGCGCGTGCGTTACCCCGACGGCATTCCCGAGAAGGTGCGCGCGCAGGTCCAGAAAGAGCTCGACCTGATCACCGAGCTCGAATACGAGATGTTCTTCCTCACGGTGGAAGACATCGTGCGCTTCGCACGCTCTCAAGACATCCTCTGCCAGGGCCGCGGCTCGTCGGCCAACTCGGCGGTCTGCTACTGCCTCGGCATCACCGCGATCAACCCCGACAAAGGCCACCTGCTGTTCGAGCGCTTCCTGAGCCGCTATCGCAAGGAACCGCCCGACATCGACGTCGACTTCGAGCACCAGCGGCGCGAAGAAGTCATCCAGTACATCTACAAAAAGTACGGCCGCGAGCGCGCCGCCATCGCCGCCGTCGTCATCTGCTACCGCTCGCGCAGCGCCTTGCGCGACGTCGGCAAGGCCATCGGCATCGACGAGCGACTGGTCAACGAGTTCGCCAAGGACCACTACTGGTTCGACGACACCGCGCTCGGCGAACAGCTCGACAAGGCCGCCGCGCGCGTCGGCGTGAAGGAAGACCGGCTCAAGCTGGTGCAGTGGATCGAGATGACGCAGCGGCTCAAGGGCTTTCCGCGCCACCTGAGCCAGCACGTCGGCGGCTTCGTGCTCACGCACACCAGGCTCACGCGGCTGGTGCCGGTCGAGAAGGCGTCGATGAAAGACCGCTCCGTCATCCAGTGGGAGAAAGACGACCTCGAAGCGATGGGCATGCTCAAGGTCGACGTGCTTGCGCTCGGCATGCTCAGCGCCATCCGCCGCGGGCTCGACCACATGAACCGCTGGCGCGGCTCGATGGTGCAGATGCACCACATCCCCAACGACGACCCCAAAGTGTTCGACATGATCTGCGACGCCGACACCATCGGCGTGTTCCAGATCGAGAGCCGGGCGCAGATGTCGATGCTGCCGCGCCTGAAGCCGCGCACCTACGAAGACCTGGTGATCGAGGTGGCGATCGTGCGGCCGGGGCCCATCCAGGGCGGCATGGTGCATCCGTACCTCAAGCAGCGCGAACGGGTGGCCAAGGGCTTGGAGATCACCTATGAAAAGGAAGCACTCCGGCCGGCCCTGGAGCGGACCTTGGGCATCCCGATCTTCCAGGAGCAGGTGATGCAGATCGCGATGATCGCGGCCGGATTCTCGGCCGACGAAGCCGACCAGCTGCGCCGCGCCATGGCCGCGTGGAAGCGCAAGGGCGGCCTGGGCAAGTTCCACGACAAGCTCGTGAAAGGCATGACCGCCAACGACTACAAGGAAGCCTTCGCCGAAGCCATCTTCAAGCAGATCCTCGGCTTCGGCGACTACGGCTTCCCCGAAAGCCACGCCGCGAGTTTCGCGCTGCTGGTCACCATCAGCAGCTGGCTCAAGAACTACGAACCCGCCTGCTTCCTCGCCGCGCTGCTCGACTCGCAACCGATGGGTTTCTACAGCCCTTCGCAGCTGGTGCAGGACGCGCGCCGCCATGGTGTCGAGGTGCGCCCGGTCGATGTCACCTGCAGCGACATGGACACCACGCTCGAAGCCCGCGCACCCGATGCGCCGCGCATGCCGGCGGGCACCGACACGCGCTACGCGGAGCGCCTGGGCAACGAGCACCAGCCCGCCGTGCGGCTAGGCCTGAACCGGATCTCGGGGCTCGGAAAGGACGGCGCCGAACGCCTGCTGAAAGCCCGCGCCGAAGCACCGTTCACCAGCACCGAAGACCTGGCCCTGCGCGCCGAACTCGACGGCAAGGACATGGCCGCGCTCGCGGCGGCCGATGCGCTGATGTCGCTCTCGGGCCATCGCCGCCAGCAGGTGTGGGACGCCACCGCGCAGCATCGTTCGTCGGCCCTGCTCAAGGGCGTGCCGATCCACGAGCAGGCGCTGCTGTTGCCGGCCGCGCCCGAGGGCGAGGAAATCGTCGGCGACTACGCGTCGCTGGGCCTCACGCTGCGGCGCCATCCGCTCGCACTGCTGCGCCCGCGCCTGGCGCGCATGAATCTCATGAGCGCGGTCGAGTTGCGCGCCGCGCGCAGCGGCCAGACCGTGCGCGCCTGCGGCATCGTGAAGGGTCGGCAGCGGCCCGGCACCGCCAACGGCACCATCTTCGTCACGCTGGAAGACGAGACCGGCAACGTCAACGTGATCGTCTGGAACCACGTCATCGAGGCCTGGCGCGAGCCGCTGCTCAAGTCGCACCTGCTCGCGGTGCAGGGCACCTGGCAACGCGACGACGACAGCGGCGGCAAGGTGCAGCACCTGATCGCCACCGGCTTCAAGGACCTGACGCCGCTCCTGGGCCGGCTGGCGCAGAGCAACACCAGCCGCGACTTCCACTGACGCCGCCTGATCCGACGAATGCAACCGATCGTTCCATGCCTCGCGCCGGCCCTTACTTTTCGCTAACCTGTTCTTCCCATGTCCGCACTCGCCGCATTCGCTCCCGCCGATGACGTGGTCGCCACGCCGATCGGCCCGCCGCCGCCCGCGCCCGATGTGCCGGTGCCCATGCCGCCACCGCCGCCGCCCGGGCTGCCACCCGAGGGCGATCCGCCGCCGGCGCTGCCGCCCGTGACGGACCCCGGCTTTCCGCCGCCGGTGACAGACCCGCCGCCCCTGCAGACGGCCGTGCCTTTCGGGAAGCCGCACGCACGGCGCCTGCGCGAGATCTACCGTTCGGCCGGCTGGCCCTGCTGCGACACCATCGAGGTCGAGCTGCTCGCGGGCGGTTTCCTGGCGCGCGTGCGCAGCGAGCTGGGCCACGAGACGCTGCGCGTGACCGACGCCGGCATCGCGCGCATCGCCACCACGCTCACCATCAACCGCGCGGCGCTGACGCCGCACGAAGCGCTGGTGGAGCGCGTGGCGCGCGAGATGACGCGCGGCGGCCGCATCGCCTGGCGCGGCCTCGGCCTGCGCGCCCGCCTGCCGCCGCTCGAAGAGGGCGGCAAGCCGCGTTGGTGCATGGCGCGGCCCGACGTGTTTTCGATCCGCAACACCAGCGTCGAGGCCTATGCGCATCCCATCGTGCACGAGGTGAAGGTGAGCCGCGCCGACCTGTTGGGCGACCTGCGCAAGCCCGACAAGCGCGCGGCCTACCTCAACCTGGGCGGCGAGTGCTGGTACGTGCTGGGCAACGACGCCAAGGGCCGCTGCATCGCATCACCCGACGAAATTCCGGCCGGGTGCGGCGTGATGGTGCTCGAGGGCGACCGCCTCGTGGTGGCGCGCGCCGCGGTGCACCGCGCCTTCGAGCGCATTCCTTTTTCGATGTGGCTGGCGCTGGCCAAGGCGCAGCCCGTGGCGGGCTTCGAGGACGACGCGCAAGACCTGTTGATCTGACCCCGCCGGCGTCGTCAGTGCTCGTCAGGTGATGGCGTCGTAGTCCCGGTGCGCGACGGCGACCACGTTGCCCGGCTCGAACTGGCTCGCCATCTGACGCAGCCCTTCCTCGCGGTCTTCACGGCTGGCCTGCGGGTCGAACATCTGGTCGCAGAACTCGAGCAGGTCTCGCACGATGCGCTCGTGGCGGTAGTAGGCGAGGGCGAGCGCATCGACGGCCTGTGTCGTGCCGTAGCCCTCGAAGAACAGCGCTTCTTCGCGTGGCTGGTTCCACACGCCGCCGACACCCCCGCCGATGAACATCAGGTCGCGTTCCTTCGGCGCGAGGATGAGCGTGTCCCAGTCGACGATGCACAGGCGATCGTCGTCGCCCAGCAGCACGTTGCCCGCGTGCAGGTCCGAATGGCACAGCACCTGCGGCAGCGACTTCTCGAGCAGGATCGAGGCGAGCTGTTCGCTGCGGTAGATGAGCGAATCGATCTCCTCGTCGTGCGCGTCCCAGAAGGCGAGGAAGTGCACCACCAGATCGTCGCCCGCCACGCCGTTGATGAAGCGGCGCTGGTAGCGGCGCACGCCTTCGCGCCAATGGTGTGAATAGCTTTCGCGCGGAAGGCCCGCACGCAGAGATTCGGGCAGCTCAGCGCGGTGGATGGCGTTCAGCGCAGTGCCGAGTGCAGTCCATTGCCGGTCAGTCGGTGTGCGCGTGAAGCCGTCGGCGCCGTCGAAGAGCGGGTAGAGCGCCCAGTCGAAGCCATGGTCTTGCACGCTGAGTTGCTGTGCCAGCGTGGGCATCGGCGCCATCACGGCGTCGATGCCTTGCGTGTGGTGCAAGACGGCCGGCACATCGACCACGGCCGCCGCGCCGCCACGACGCAGCTTCAGAAAGTACGCGCGGCCGTCCGGCGCATCGATGCGGAACGCCGCCGAATCGACATCGGCGCCCAGCGGCAGAAATTCGGCGCGGGCGGCTTCAAGGCCCCAGTGGCTGGCGAGGCAGGCGGCGATGGCATCGTTCGGCAAGGCGGGCGGCGTCAGCATGCGGGGTAGGCGTCCAGGAGTTCGTGGCGAAAGGGAGGCGTGCGGTGCGAGCGGACCAACCGGAATTCGCGCGCCGTCCAGTGGATCGGTGGCAGCTGCGCAGGGCACGCGGCGCGCTCGCTTTTCCTCGCAATTGTGACGTGAGGCGTCCAGCCGCCAGCGTAGGAAATGAAGCCGGCCTGCCGTAGCGCGTCCGTCAGCGCGTTATGGAATTCGCGCAGTCCGTCGTGTGCGGCGGGGCGGACCACCGAGATGTCGTTGGGCCAGGTGCCGGAGCTGTCGAGCGTGAGCTCAAGCAGTGGCATCGGCACGCGGGCCAGCGTGTCGCGCAGGCGTTGCTCGGCCTCGCCGTGGTGATCGGGCAGGCAGCACAGCGTGAGATGCAGCCGCTCCGCAACTGACAGAGTGCAGCCGCGCGGCCACCACCAGTCTTTGCGATGCGCGACGATTTCTGCGCGCACTTTCGCCGTGGGAAAGAGGCCGATGAGGAGCTGCCGGGGTTGCCAGGACGTGGCCATGGCTTCCTCACCTTCAGGCCTCGGGCGGCCACCAGTGCGCGGCCGTGGTCTGGAGCACGCGCGCGGCCTGGGCGCGGATGTCCAGGGCATCGGGCGCGCCCTTGTCGCGCGTGACCTTGAAAGGCCAGGTCGACAGCCGGCCGGTCTTGCCGGTCGTGTGTGAACGCGACTGCAACGGATGCTGCCGCGAGGAGAAAAAAAGCACCTGCGCGGAGGGCGCAGGCGGGTTGGCGGTGGTCATGGCGTCGCCTCGAATGTTGTTCTTGGAGACGCGCCATTCTAGAGAAAAGACTGTATTTATGTACAGTATATTTGCAGTCTATCGAAGATCGTTGCCCAGCAAGGCGTCAAGGTCGATGGCTGCGGCCATCGCCTTGTAGCCAGCGTCGCCGGGATGCAGGTGATCGCCCGAATCCATGGCGGCTTTCAGGCGGGTCGGCCGGGTCGGGTCGCGCAGCAGCGCATCGACGTCGAGCACCGCATCGAAGGCGCCGCTTTCGCGAATCCAGCGGTTCACGGCCTGGCGCACCGTGTCTTTTTCGGGCGAGTGGTGGCCGGCCAGCGGCGTGCCTTCGAGTGCGCGTTCGTTGGGTGGAATCGTCGCGCCGACGATGCGCACGTTGTGGGCATGGGCCATCTCGATCAGCTGGCGAAAGCCCTGGATCACGGCTTCGGCGCGCACCGCGGGCTCCTGCGGCGCAAAGGGACCGCCGGGCCAGCCGATGTCGTTCGTGCCGAGCAGCACGACCATCGCGCGCACGCCGGGCTGCGCGAACACGTCGCGGCCCGCGCGTTCGAGTGCCGCGCGGCCCATGCCGTCCTTCAGCAATCGGCCGCCCGAAATGCCGGCATTGAGCACGCCCACGCCGCGCGGTGCGAGCCGTTCGGCCAGTGCGTCGGGCCAGCGCGTGTGGGCGCCGGGCGTCGAGCCGTTGCCGTCGGTGATCGAGTCGCCCAGCGCGACGACGGTGACGGGGGCCTGGGGCGTCTCGACGATCAGGCCGCTCACGTAGACGCGGGTGCTCCACGAGGTGGCTGCGGCCGGCAGTTGCGCCGCGGCGCTCAGGTCGCCGTCGGCGATGTACAGCGTCTGCCGTGCGTCGAAGTGAAAGCCCGCGGGCTGGCTGGGCGTGGGCAGGTAGAGCGACACGGCCACTTCGCTCAGCGCGGGCAGCGGCAGGTCGACCGGGTCGCTCACGAGGCGCGCGCCCGGTGGCAGGGTCACATCGGTTCGTCCCCCGAAGCGCAGCACGCGATCGGTGCCTTCGACGATGGCCGAGCCGTTCGCATGGCGGGCCACGCGGGCGGCTCCGATGTGCAGTGGCGCGGTACCGCCTTCGTTGCTGATCACCACGCGCAGCCGCGTGCCGCCAATGCTCAGGCGCGCCACCTGGCGCAGCGTCTGCCGCTCGAAGCGGGCGGGAATGCCGAGGGGCAGCACGAAGTGCTCGTCCCACAGCGGCTGGGTGGCGGCCATCCAGCTGGGGCTCCAGTGCGTGGGCGCTGCCACGGAAGCGGTGGCGGCAGCGGCGAAGGAGAGGGCGAGTGCGCCCTGGCGCAGGATCGATGTGAGTCGCGAAGCGGTCATGTGAAATGTCCTCGGGTGAAAGAAAGAAGCGTCGGTGGACGAACTGTCTTCCATTCGAATCACGAGGGGTAGAAGGCAGAATGGCATGCATCACATTCCCGATTCGAATGACCATCCCATGGACACCCTTCGCGCACTCTCCGCCTTCGTGCACAGCGTCGAGCTCGGCAGCCTCTCGGGCGCGGCCCGCGCGCTCGACACCACGCAGCCCACCGTGAGCAAGCTGGTCGCGGGGCTGGAACGCTCGCTCGGCGTGCGGCTGCTGCGGCGCGCGGCCACCGGCCTGAGCCTCACGGAGGAGGGCCAGCGTTTTCATGAACGCGCGCGCCGCATGCTCGAGGACTACGGCGACGCCGTGGCCGATGCGCGCGCCCAGGTGCAGCAGCCGCGCGGCCTGCTGCGCCTGAGCGCGCCGGTCACTCTGGGGCAGCGGCACCTCAACGCAATGGCGGTCGAGTTCCTGCGGCTGTACCCCGACATCGAACTCGAGCTGGTGCTCGACGACCGCTTCGTCGATCCGCGCGAGGAGCGCATCGACGTCTCGCTGCGCGTCGGCGGCGCATTGCCGCCCGACCTCGTCGCGCGCCACCTTGGCAGTTGGCCGCGCGTGCTCGTCGCCTCACCCGACTACGTGGCCGCCCGCGGCAAGCCACGCACGCCGCAGGACCTGCTGGCGCACGACTACCTGCGCTATGCGGCGGGCGACGACGGCGTGCTGCTCACGGGCCCCGACGGCGCGGTCACCGTGCCGGTGCGCAGCCGCTACCGCGTCAACAACGCCGTGGCGCTGCTCGACAGCGTGCTCGCGGGCGCGGGCGTGTCGCTGCAACCCACGTGGATGGTCGCGGACCTGCTTGCGCAAGGGAAATTGGTGCGCGTGCTCGCACGGCACACGGGGCCGGCGC